>DATHOV010000121.1:0-5566 GCA_035484515.1 Lysobacteraceae bacterium | reverse complement strand
GGGGACGGCTCGTCTCGATCGCCTGAAGCAGGATCGAGGTCAGGTCGATCGGCTTTTTCTGCAAGGCGATCTTGCCGCGACCGATCCGGCTGGCATCGAGCAGATCATCGACAAGCCGAACCATGTGCTCGACTTGTCGATCCAGCATGGCGACGGCCTGCATGCGCGTTCTCGGATCCAGCGCTTCCATCTTGAGCAACTGCACTCCCGATCGCACGGGCGCCAAGGGGTTTCGCAATTCGTGAGCGAGTAGCGCGAGGAAGTGGTCCTTCCGCATGTCGGTATCCCGCAGTTGCTGCACCATGCGGCATCGCTGGATGAAATCGCCGGCCTGGCGTGCGCACAGGTCCATGCGGCGCAAGGCGGCCTCGGAGGGGTCGTGGACATGGCGAAATTGCACGGTGACCACACCCAGCACTTCTTCGCTGCTGGTCAGGAACGGCGTGGAAACCACGGTACGGTATCCGGCGCGCCGCGCGGCTTCACGATACGGTCCATAGGCGGGGTCGCTTTCCGTGTCGGCGATGATGATCCGTTTGCGCAGGCGCATGGCCCGTCCGCAACCCGATTCATCGCGCGCGGACACCTCGCGGAAGGTATCGAGGAAGGATTCATCCAGGCCGCGCTGGGCAGTGAAACGCAGGACAGATCCTTCCCGAAGCTGGATGCTGCCCATGTCCGCCTGCAGCAGTTCGATCATCGCATCGAGAATGGTCTCCATGCCTTCATCGAGTGCAGCACAACGCCACAGCTTGGTGCTCCAGTCGTTGAGCAGGGCCAGTTGCTGTGCCTCGGCCGCGAGCAGTCGCTGTTTTTCCGCCACCAGGGACTCCGCATGCCGGCGTTCGGAGATGTCGCGGGCGATCTTCGAGGCGCCGACGATACGTCCCGAGTCATCGCGAATCGGCGAGACCGACAGAGAGAGGGGAACGCGCGTTCCATCCTTGCGCAGGCGCTCCGTTTCGTAGTGATCGATCCTTTCTCCAGCACGGATCTTGCCGAGGATCATCGCTTCCTCGTTGCACAGTTCGGCTGGAATCAGGAGCAGGATCGAACGGCCAACGACCTCGGAGGCGGCATAGCCGAAGATGCGTTCGGCTCCGACATTCCACGACTGGATGAAACCGTCCAGATCCTTGCTGACGATGGCATCGTCCGAGTGCGCGACGATCGCGGCGAAGTGCGCCAGCGAGGCATGTTCATCCTGACCCGCCGATCGCATGCCGTCTTCCGAGTGGGATCCGGCAGCGGGCATTTTCCTGGAGGATGGAGTCAAGGCTGGCTCGGGCACAGGGGTGGCCTCGTATTGGCTGCGACAGCGAGAGGAGTGATCGATCCGCTTCGCAAGCGGGACTTGCCGTTCGAGCATACACCGCCCTCAGAGTAAGCCGATCAGCACTCTCGGCCACCAGCAGACTTCGTCGACATGGAAAGGAATCGCAGTGCATCGACGCATCGCCGATCCAGGGCATCGAACATGAAGGATCTCCTGTCCAGTGGCGCGCCGATGGAGCGTCAGCGAGGGGCGGCATAACCGCCGGGAACGCCCTTGGGCGACAGCACCAGTTGCCAGAGCTGGTTGCGGCGCGTGCGGAACGAGGCGATCGATGTCGCGAGGTAATAGCGCCACATGCGCCGGAAGCGCAGGTCGTAGGTGTCGACCAGCCTCGGCCATGCCGCCTCGATGTTGTCCCGCCACGCCATCAACGTGCGCTCGTAGTCGGCGCCGAAGTTGTGCCAGTCCTCGATCACCATTCGTCCTTCCAGCGCCGCGGCGATCTGCTTCGCCGAGGGCAGCATGGAGTGCGGAAAGATGTATTTCTCGATCCACGGATCGGTGTGGTCGGTGCTGCGTTCGCCGCCGATCGTGTGCAACAGGGACAGGCCGTCGGGACGGAGGCAGCGCAGCACGCAGTCGACATAGCCCCGGTAGTTGCGATAGCCGACGTGCTCGAACATGCCGATCGAGAACACGCGATCGAAGGGTTCGTCGATGTCGTGGTAGTCCAGCAGTCTGAATTCCACCGGCAGGCCGTGGCACAGCTCCTGTGCGAAGGCCAGCTGCTCCTTCGAGAGGGTGATGCCGACGCCGCGAATGCCGTAGCGCTCGGCCGCGTACTTGAGCGCCTCGCCCCAGCCGCAACCGATGTCGAGAACGCTCATGCCGGGCTTGAGCATCAGCTTGCGGCAGACCAGGTCGAGCTTGGCCTCCTGCGCCTGATCCAAATCGTGCGCTTCACGCCAGTATCCGCAGCTGTACACCATCCTCTTGCCGAGCATGGCGCGGTACAGGTCGTTCCCCAGATCGTAGTGCTGATATGCGACCGTCCACGCCCGCGGCCCCTGCTGGAGATTGATCAAACGCGCCTGCAAGGCAGCCCAGAGGTCGTCGACGGTGACGACGTGCTCGTCCAGACGCGCTTCGAGCATGCGCGTGAACATCTGGTCCAGTGCGTCGCAATCCCAAGCGCCGTCCATGTAGGATTCGCCCAGCCCGAGCGACCCGTGCGCGAGCACCTGGGCGTGCATCGAATCGTCGTTTACCTGGAGATCCCAGGGGCGAGAGCCGTCGAGGCGGATGTCGGCCTCGGAAAGCAATTGCGCGATACGCTCGCGTGGGCTGACCATCCAATCCATGCGGTCCTCCGCATCGCTTCCTGCGATGCTTCTCTGCGGCAGCTGCCCGCCTTGCGGGAGCCGAAAGGCCATGAATGGCCTGGGTTCGAGGCTATGCCGCAGCTCCTGAACTTGCGGTGACGGCAGCCGGACGTGCTGATCGGGTCGATCCCGACCACGCCATGCGAAGGTGCATGAACGACGTCATCCCGCCTTGCGCTTCGTGCGCGGGCGCTGGCCCGGATTCGTCGTCTTCTTCGGACTCTTCCTCGCGCGTTTCGATGCAGGGCGCTTCGCATCGACCGTTGCCTTGGCGGGAGTCCGCTTGTTGGATGCGAGGCTCTTCTTCAGCAACGACATGAAGTCGACGACATTGGTCGCCGCATCTTCGGGCACTTCATCGGAGGTCTCCTGCTTGCGCGGGATCTTGCCGCCCGCCTTGATGCGCTTGTCGATCACGGCGTGCAGGCGCTTGCGGAACTCGTCGTGGTACGCATCGGGATCGAAATCTCCAGACATCGAGTCGATCAGCTGCGCCGCCATCTCGAGCTCCTTCGCCGAAATGCGATACGAAACCAGCTTGCCTTCCGGAACCGGGTAGTCGTCGACCGCGACCAGTTCCTGCGGATAACGCAGCAGGTTCAACATCAAGGCGTCGCCGTCGGGCATGATCGCGGCGAGGTGTTCACGCGTGCGGATGACCAGCCGGGCGATTCCGACCTTCCCCATCTTGCGCAGCGTCTCGCGCAACAACACATAGCCCTTCTCGGCCTTCCTGGCTGGCACGAGCACGTAGGGCTTCTCGAAATAGGCCTTGGGAATGCCGTCGGCGGGGACGAAACCTTCGACCTCAATGGCATCCCGGCCTTCCGGGGACGCCGCCTTGAAGTCGCTTTCCTGGAGCACGACGTAGTTTCCCTTGTCGAACTCGTAGGCCTTCACGACGTCCTTCCAGGGTACTTCCTCACCGGTCTCGGCATTGACGCGTTCGTAGCGGACCGGGTTCTTGTCGCGCGCATCGAGCATCCGGAAGCTCAGATCGACGCGCCTCTCGCCTGCCATGAGCTGCACGGGGATGTTCAACAACCCGAATGAGAGAGTGCCGCTCCAGATGGGACGCGCCATGGGACTCCTCCTTGAGCCCGGGCCGACGATGGTTTCTTCCGCCGGCGGAATGGGCACTCTATCCATCCTCAAATGCAGTGGCCGTTCTCCACCAGGCTCTCATTGCGAATCGATTCATCTACGCAATGTCGTGGCATGGCAGTTTTTTACGAAAAAGCAACGAGCATGGCATTAACTTCCGCCGGACGTGTCCGGGTTGCTCCAGGGAAGGAGAGTGCTCATGCAAACGGTGCCGATGGCCATGCGCCAGCTGATGGCCGAATCCGAATGTCATCCGTCGGGATCGCTCGAACATTGTCTGGCCTATCCGGAAATGGCAGGCATCCCTCCGGCGTTCAATCGGATGGCACAGGCAGACTTTCTGGTTCGGCTGGAAGCCGAACCGGGCCTTGAATGGGACGATTACTGCCCGGCATACGCCTTGGGCCTGTTGACGTACGCAGCCTATGCACGCAATCCGCAGGCCCTGTCTTCAGGCGAAGTCGAGGCCCAATGGGATGAGCTGTGCGGCATCTCGCGGCTGCCCTGGGAGCAGGCCCGATCCGTCATTGAACGGGCGTGGGAAGCATGGCAGCACCTGCGGGCGCATGAGGAAAATTCCGGGCATCCGTTTTAGAAACCCCGCCATCCGATCCGTTGCCGCGGCTCTCATCGAGCTCGGAGCATCCGGAGATAACGGTTAGCGCGCGAAGCGGCAAACGAATCTGCTTCCTCCAACCCGGCGCCTCATGGCCGCCCGTCATGAGGCGGCTGGCTTGCCTCAGATCACGTGCAGGAAAAGCAGGATCAGGATGATGATCAACACCATTCCAAGACCGCCGCTGGGCCCATATCCCCAGCCACGGCTGTAGGGCCACGTCGGAATCGCTCCGAGCAGCAGCAGGATGACGATGATGAGAAGAATGGCGCTCAGGCTCATGGCGAATCTCCGTCCGTGGAGGGTCTTTCGGCATCCCGAAAGCATTTTGGAACTGTAGACGTGATAACTGCTCGCCGCTGGCCGGCGAATGAATGGAACGACTCCGCGCCGAGGTTCGTTCAGCCGGTGGCTAGCCCATCCGGCGATCCGACCGTAGCGACAGTGGAATCCGGTTATCTATCTATCGCCCACGGGTATCGATGAGCTCGAACAAGCGGGCCAGATCCTCGCTGCACTTGGAGCCAGCCTTGGCGATCCGTTCTGCGAATGGCCGCAGCGACTCGGGAACGTGGCTGCCGCCCGAGCCGAGCACGGCAGCATTCATCAGCAGCGTGTTCATGCTGTTTCGCAGCGTATGGATGGCATCGGCTATTGCCTCGGGCGCGGCCGGAACTCCCCGCGGGCTGTCCGTCTCGGCCGTGGATTGCGGAGCGATCTTATTCGACATCTTTTACCTCGGCGTTGTCGTTGCCGGCGTCGTAGCGCGCCAGGCGGTTGTAGATCGTCTTCACGCTGATCCCCAGCGCTTCGGCGGCCTTGAGCTTGTTGTTTCCGTAGTGCGCGAGCGTCTTGAGCAGGACGCGACGCTCGATCTCGTCGAGCGGAGTACCGACGAGGAAGGTGATCGAATGCGCATCCTCCGCGATCGGATCGCGCGGCCGCCGTGTCTCGAAGTCCACGTCGACCCGGTTTCCATCGGCCATGATGTAGGCGCGCTGCACGAGGTTGCGCAGTTCGCGCACGTTGCCGGGCCAGTGGCGCGCGCAGAGTCGATCCACGGCTCCGGCGGCAAACGCTCGTCGTGTGGCATAACGTTGATTGAGCCGGTCCAGGAAAGTCGTGGCGAGGATCGCGATGTCCCCCGGACGGTCGCGCAACGGCGGCAACGACAGGGGAAACTCGTTG
>DATHOV010000120.1:0-3858 GCA_035484515.1 Lysobacteraceae bacterium | reverse complement strand
CCGCTTCCGGCCGATCGTGCTGACCGCGCTCGCAGCGGTCCTCGCGATGATTCCGCTGTCGCGCAGCGTGTTCTTCGGGCCGATGGCGGTGGCGATCATGGGCGGACTGATCGTGGCGACGGCGTTGACGTTGTTGTTCCTGCCGGCGCTGTATGCGGCATGGTTCAGGGTGAAGGCGCCCACGCAGGCATCGTCTCCGTAGAGCGATGTGGCCCGGATGCAATCCGGGATCGGTCAGCGTTGGTTCCCGGATTGCATCCGGGCTACTTGCTGCAGCCAAGGTGAGCCGCCGCAGCCTGTAGACCCTATGGCTTGCACGCTGCGGCAGCAGATGGGACGGAATCGAACCTATGTCCGCGACACCAGCGGAAACGCCTCGGGCCTGCGGATGGACTCGACCGACAGGTCGATGTCGAGGTCGGGCCAGTAAAGATGGCCCGGGGTCGGTCGCTCGACGTGCGACACCTGTTCGACGGATCCCTTGAGGAACCACGGGAACTGTTCGAACGACAGCAGCAGCTCCTCGTCGTCGATGAGCAGCCACAGGCCGTTGCGCGAGATGTGGGTAACCTCAGCTGCCGAAGTGGCGATGCCAGGCATGACGGATCTCCTCAAGATGTTCTTCGACGACGGCGCTCGCTTCGCGCAGTTGGCGTTCCGACAATCCGACCGATGTCGCGACCGCGATCGTGGGTGCGAGCCAGAACTTGGCTTCTCCATCCGGGTGCGCCACGTGGACATGGATTCGTGACTCTTCCCGCGAGAAGAAAAACAGCCGAAACGGACCTTGGCGAAGTATGGTAGGCGCCATGCCGCTACTTTACCCGAGTCGTGTTCCTGGCAGGGCGAGACGCATCGCATCGCATCGCATCGCATCGCATCGCGATCCTCCGCGATGATCCCGCTGTCGCGCAGCGTGTTCTTCGGGCCGATGGCGGTGGCGATCATGGGCGGGCTGATCGTGGCGACGGCGTTGACACTGTTGTTCCTGCCGGCGCTGTATGCGGCGTGGTTCAGGGTAAAGCCGCCTCAATAGCAACGCGGATAGCGCACGGCAACAACCGTGCGCTGCTCGACCGTCGCCTCTCGGCGCTTCTCGCGGATGGTCCGGCCGGGCGCGTCGATCGCCGAAGTCTCCTCGAGGATCGCGACGGACGCGTCGTGGATCCTCGAGTCCGTTCTGTGGATCGCGAAGGCCGTGTCGTGGATCGTCGAGGCCGCCCGGTGGATCGCGAAGGCCTCCCCGTGGATCCTCGAGGCCGACGCGTGGATCGCGAAGGCCGACTCGTGGATCGTCGAAGCCGTTCCGCGGATCGCGAAGGCCGACTCGTGGATCGTCGAGGCCATCCCGTGGATCGCGAAGACCGACTCGTGGATCGTCGAGGCCGCATCGTGGATCGCGAAGGCCGTCTCGTGGATCATCGAGGCCGCCTCGTGGATCGCGAAGGCCGACACGTGGATCGTCCAGGTCACCCTCAGGTTTTGCGGGAATGCCCTCCGGTCGATGGCGTCCGGCCCCGCCGATTGCCGCCGGAACAGCCTTCCGGACCTGCAGATTGGTCGGCTGTCGACACGAGAAGTGGCTGTTGAATCAGTCACTTGCATCGTTCGTTTTGCGAGTCTCACATTATGAGAATTCGCTGTGGATCATGGTGCTTCCCCCTGCCAGGAGAAGACCCATGATTCCGCATCACGAACCCGCCGCCATCGACCCGGCGGGCGCAACGACCGACATCGCAACGGCTGCCGCGCCGACCGCCGTGCCGACCGCCGTGCCAGGCAACGCGAAGGTCTCGACCCGCTTCATCACCAACGTCAAGGACTCCGACCTCGCCGCGGCGATCGCGGCCATCCTCGCCGCGATGACGGACAACCCCGCGTACCCCTCGCCCGTGCCGAGTCTCGAAACGCTGGCGACGACCGGCGCGGCTTTCGTGGCGGCGATGCAGGCCAACGACGGCGGCCGCGCGCAGGTGGCGCTGCGCGACCGGACGCGCGAGGCGGTCGAAGGCGTGCTGCGCCACCTCGCCGCGTACGTTCAGCACGCCTGCCTGGGCGATCGCGTCGTCCTGCTCGCTTCGGGCTTCCAGCCGCAGATCGTGCGCGGCGCAACGCCGCGCCCGCCGCTGGTGGCGCCGACCGGCCTGCGCGCGACCTGCGGCCACGCGTGCGGTCAGGTGCGCGCGTGATGCAGGGCGGTGCGTGCCGCGCTGCTGTACGAATGGCGCTTCGCGCCCGCCGCGACGCCGGACGCGTGGATGTTCTCGCGCACCCAGTCGTCGACGCGGTTCGTGCTCGATGGGTTCGCGTCCGCCACGGTGTACGTGCTGCAGGCGCGTGCCTGGGGCACGCACGGCAAGAGCGACTGGAGCGAGGGTGTCACCCTGGTCGCGAGCTGACCGGGCCGTTGCGCATCCAGTCGCGCATCGCGACGACATGGCATTCGAGCCGCAACCCACGCGGTGATGATGTTGCATCGCATCGCGATGTACCCGTGGAAACGGTACCGGTCCGGACCATCCGGTTACCTGCCTTGCCTGCACTCGAACCCGATCGCATCGAACTGCGTCCGGTCGGACTCGGCGACGGTCCAGGCCGTTCCTGCCCGCATGAAGCGCAATGCTTCCCGGTGTTCGAGCCGGTTGTTCCTGCCGCGGATCTTCAGGGTGATGTCGAACGACTGCGCGTCGTTCCAGCCGCTGAAAACGGGCACGACGCTGTCGTTGGCCTTGCCCGCGGCGCAGACCAGTTCGAATCGCGGTCCGGAGGCGTCGAGAGCCGCGACGCGGATGCTCAGCGGAGGGTTGCCGGCGTTGAACGTCACCAGATGCAGGCCGTCGGGCGAACCTTCGACCACGTCGCTGCCGTTGTGCACGAAGGCGGTCTTGCCGTTCGCGGGGTTGATCAGGAAATTGCCCGGCGCGTCATGACCGAACTGCACCTCGACGCGATGGTAGCCATTGCCGGCGAGACGACCCAGGTACCAATGCGATTCCTCGTCCCCGTCGGCGCTGCGGGTCGCGGGAATCTTCCAGTCGGAAAACACCACCAGGGCTCCCTTTGTGGGCACGATGCGCAAATGCTTGCCCAGTCGCTGGACACTGCCGTTTTCGGTGGCGATCAACACATGTTCGTGCTGTCGCGAACACGCGCTCGAATCCTTGCACGCATAGACGTCATCCGAGAATCTCAACCATCCCGGCTGCTCGTCGCTCGTGGGCTCGTCGTAGATCTTCTCGACGTCCGATGCCGCGAGCGTGGTCACGGGGACGACCGATCCCTCGGGCTTCACCGACCATGCGGACAGGTCGAGAACCTGCGGGCTGTCGAAACGCACGCCCTGGTCCAGCTTGTCTCCGGCATGCAGCGCGCCGAACGCGGACATGCAAAGCAGGACGAGGGCCGGATGGGTGAGGCTTTGTCGACGGGTTCGCATCGGACAGGACTCCAGGTGGGCACGCGCAAGCTTGTGCAGCAGCAACGCCAAGGTCGCGCGCGTGGCTATCGTGTGCCAGGCCGATGGATTTGGCATGTGCCGCGTGCGACGGACTCAATCCCGCAGCGCTATCGCATGGCATTCGACCTGCAGTTGCTGCAGCACCGCCGCGGTCGCGGTGGACGTGCCGATGGCGGGCTTGCCGCCGGCGAGGTCGGCGGTGAGCACGCCCGCATCGAGCGCGTTGTCGACCGCGCGTTCGACGCATCGGGCTTCGTCCTCCAGCCCCAGCGAATGCCGCAGCAGCAGGGCCACGCTGAGGATCGTCGCGTAGGGATTCGCCACGCCACGGCCGGCGATGTCGGGTGCGGAACCGTGGATCGGCTCGTAGAGGCCGATGCGGCCGTCGCCGAGCGAAGCCG
>DATHOV010000119.1:0-3504 GCA_035484515.1 Lysobacteraceae bacterium | reverse complement strand
GCGACCCCTCCTCGGCGCTGCTGGAAGTGCTCGATCCGGAGCAGAACCATGCATTCAACGACCATTACCTCGAGGTCGATTTCGACCTGTCCGAAGTGATGTGGATCGCCACCGCGAACTCGCTCAACATCCCCAGTCCGCTGCTCGACCGCATGGAAGTCATCCGCATCCCGGGCTACACTGAGGACGAGAAGCTCAACATCGCCACGCGTTACCTGATGCCGAAGCAGCTCAAGGCCAACGGGCTGAGGGAAGGCGAGCTGAAGATCAGCGAGGGCGCGTTGCGCGACATCGTGCGTTACTACACGCGCGAGTCTGGCGTGCGCAACCTTGAACGCGAGATATCGAAGATCTGCCGCAAGGTGATCAAGGAGATCGCGCTGGAAGGTCCGAAAAAGACGAAGAAAAAGGATGTGGCCAAGCAGGTCACGCCGAAGAACCTCGAACACTTCCTCGGTGTGCGTCGCTTCGATTTCGGACGCGCCGAGGAGCACAACGAAATCGGTCTCGTCACCGGCCTGGCGTGGACCGAAGCCGGCGGCGACCTGCTGCAGATCGAGGCTTCGCTGGTTCCTGGCAAGGGCCAGATGATCCTTACCGGCAAGCTCGGCGAGGTGATGCAGGAATCGGTGAAGGCCGCGCATTCGGTCGTGCGCGCGCGCGCCGAGGCGCTGGGCCTGGATCGCGATTTCCATCACAAGCTCGACTTCCACCTGCACGTACCCGAAGGCGCAACGCCGAAGGACGGCCCGAGTGCGGGAATCGCGATGGCGACTGCCCTCGTCTCTGCATTGTCGGAGGTTCCCGTGCGAGCGGATGTCGCGATGACGGGGGAGATCACGTTGCGCGGCCGCGTGCTGCCGATCGGCGGATTGAAGGAAAAACTGCTCGCTGCGCTGCGCGGCGGCATCCACACCGTGATCATCCCCGAGGACAACCGCAAGGACCTCGCCGACATCCCGCGCAACGTCACCCAGGGTATGAAGATCCTTCCGGTGCGATGGATCGACGAAGTGCTTGACATCGCGCTCGAGCGGCCACTGGTGCCGCGCGCAGCCCCGTCGGCTGCGCCGGAACCCGTTGATGCGGACAACGCGTCGACGAAATCCGATGCGTTGCGGACGCACTGAGTTTCGTTCTGCCCCCATACAGGCGACGATCAGAAATGTGGAATGGCGCTGGAAACCGCGCCGTTCCTAGCGATTGCGTGTTGCGCGCCACAAGAGGCGCTGGTATAAATCGCTACGACCGCAGCGCCCAGCCAGCAGGCGCGCGTTGCGGCTCAGGACGATCGGATGTGCAGGGGACCTCGGCACGTCTGGATTGAAACGAATCGCTGGCCCCAATTGCCCAGGAGTTATTCAATGAACAAGGCTGATTTCATCGCTTCGGTTGCCGATAACGCCGAACTGTCCAAGGCCGATGCCGGTCGCGCGGTCGATGCGATGGTGGAGACCGTCACCAAGGCCCTCAAGAAGGGCGACAGCGTCACCCTCGTGGGTTTCGGCACGTTCTCGATCCGCAAGCGCGCCGCCCGCACCGGTCGCAACCCGCGCACCGGCCAGACGATCAAGATCAAGGCTTCGAAGAATCCGGCGTTCAAGGCTGGCAAGGCCCTGAAGGATGCCGTAAACTAAGGCACAAGCGGTTCCCACCGCGAGAAGCCAGGCCATCGCCGGCTTGGCTTCTCAAAGACGCCTCAGGGTGCTTAGCTCAGCGGTAGAGCGTCGCCCTTACAAGGCGAGGGTCGGGGGTTCGAAACCCTCAGCACCCACCACACCAGCCAAAATCTTGTCGCGGTTGCATCCGCGAGCCCTCACATCCTTGTGCGGACTTTCAAGACAAAGCTCCGGTGTCTGGTCGCCGCCGGGATAAAGGTTCAAACGCGGAGTGGTAGTTCAGTTGGTTAGAATGCTGGCCTGTCACGCCGGAGGTCGCGGGTTCGAGTCCCGTCCACTCCGCCATTTACCGAAGGGCGCCTCGCGGCGCCCTTGCTTTATCGGGGCCGACTTTATCGGGGCCGGCCTTGTCGAGGCGTGACGCGCCCAGCGGCCACCTCACCCATGTGCACCACGATGCGCCCGCGGGGCGCCTCATACGGGCCGTACGACATGCTGCAGAAAATCCGCGAAGCGAGTTCCGGCTGGGTCGCCGGCCTCATCCTCGGCCCGCTCACCGTGCTGTTCGGCTTGTGGGGCATCAACGGCTATTTCCAGGGGCAAACGGATACCTACGCGGCGCGCATCACCCTGAGGCAGGGATGGTTCGGAACCGACTTCGGCGCGAAGTACAAGGACATTCCGGTCGAGGAATTCCGCAACCGTCTGGAGAGCGAGCGCCAGCAGCAACGCGACCAGCTCAAGGACCGTTTCGACCAGGCCGCGTTCGACAGCATCGGCAACAAGCGCACGGTGATGGATCACATGGTCATGCGCGAATTGCTGATCGCCGCGGCCGATCGCGATGGCCTGACCGTGTCCGGACAGCAGTTGTACGACGCCATTCTCGCCGAACCCGCGTTCCAGGTCGACGGCAAGTTCAATGCGGACCGCTACAAGGAAGTCCTGTTGAGCCTCAATCCGCCCAGGTTGGTATCGCAGTACGAGGCTGACAAGCGCGAGGACCTGCTGGTGCAGGCGCTACCGGATGAAATCACCCAGTCGGGCCTCGCCTCCGCGAAGGAAGTCGACGACGTGATTCGACTGGGTGGCCAGAAACGCGACCTGCGCTATCTCGAACTGCCGGTTCCGGCCAACGGCCCCGCACCGGCCGACGCCGACGTGGCAGCCTGGTACAAGGCGCACGCGGCCGACTACCGTACGCAGGAGCAGGTGTCGTTGGAATATCTCGAACTCGACGCCTCGACCATACCGGTACCGACGACCATCGACGATGCGACGCTGCGCCAGCGCTACGACGACCAGAAGAACCGCTACGTCGAACCAGAGCAGCGGTTGGCATCGCACATCCTGATCAATGTACCGGCCAACGCGACCCCGGCGCAGGAAAAAGCCGCACAGGCGAAAGCCGCCGCATTGGTGGCGAAAGCGCGTGCTACGGGCGCGGACTTCGCGGCGCTCGCCAAGGCCAACTCCGAGGACGAAGGCTCGAAGAATCTGGGCGGCGACCTCGGCTGGTTGACCGAGAGCGCGATCGATCAGAAGGCCTTCGCCACGGCGTTGTTCGCGCTGAAGCCCGGGCAGATCAGCGATCCGGTACGTACTGCGGAAGGCTGGCACGTGATCCAGTTGCGCGAGGTGAAGCAGGGCAACCAGATCCCGTTCGAGAGCGTGCGCGATCAGCTCCAGCGCGACGAACTCAAGGACGAGCGCGAGAAGGAATTCAGCGATCGCTCCGGCAAGCTCGTCGACCTGACCCTGAAGGATTCGACCACGCTTGCAACCGCTGCCAAGGAACTCGGCATGACCGTGCAGAAGACGCCGCTGTTCTCGCACGCTGGAGGCGCTGGCATCGCCGCGAATCCGAAGGTGATCAAGGCCGCTT
>DATHOV010000118.1:0-4089 GCA_035484515.1 Lysobacteraceae bacterium | reverse complement strand
TACCGTCGTCTCGGATCGTCGGGCCTCAAGCTGTCCGCATTGAGCTTCGGCGCGTGGGTCACGTTCGGCACCAGCATCGGCCGCAGCCAGGCGCGCGAGCTGATTGCGCAGGCCTTCGATGCCGGCGTGAACTTCTTCGACAACGCCGAAGCGTATTCGAACGGCGAAGCCGAGCGGATCATGGGCGACGTGCTCGCCGACCTGCGTCTGCCGCGCGATGCATGGTGCGTGTCGAGCAAGGTGTACTTCGGCGCGGTCGATCATCCGGCACCGACCCAGAAGGGACTTTCGCGCAAGCACGTGATCGAGGCCTGCGAGCAGGCCCTGCGCCGGCTGCGTGTGGACCATCTCGACCTCTATTACTGCCATCGCCCCGATCCGGAGACGCCGCTCGAGGAAACCGTGCGCGCGATGGACGCGCTGATCCGCCAGGGCAAGGTGCTGTACTGGGGTACGTCCGAATGGTCCGCCGAAGCGATCAGGTCCGCCGCACGCATTGCGCGCGCGAACGGCCTTACCCCTCCGACGATGGAACAGCCCGAGTACAACCTGCTGCATCGCGAACGCGTCGAGAAGGAGTACGAGCCGCTCTACAAGGAAATCGGTCTCGGCACCACGATCTGGTCGCCACTCGCCTCGGGCCTGCTGACCGGCAAGTACAACGACGGCATTCCGACCGGATCGCGAATGGATACGCCGGGCTACGAATGGCTGGCGCGCAGGCTGGGCACGGATGAAGGCAAGGTACGACTCGCGCGCGCGCAGCGTTTCGCCACGCTTGCGGCCGAGCTCGGCGAGAAGCCGGCGCAACTGGCGATCGCGTGGTGCCTGAAGAACCCGCACGTCTCGACCGTGATCCTCGGCGCGAGCCGGCCCGATCAGTTGCGCGAGAACCTCGGTGCGCTGGATCTGGCCGGGCGACTCGACGATGCCGTGGTGAAACGGATCGAGGCGGTTTTCGCCTGATCGGTCGCCGCCACGTCCTCCTTATATACTGGGTGGATTCGAGCAATGGGGAGCGCCATGGAATTCCTGATCCTGTTCCTGCTGGTCATGATCCTCATCGGCGTCGCCAAGGCCGTGCGCATGGTGCCGCAGGGCTACGAGTGGACGGTCGAACGCTTCGGCAAGTACACGCGCACGCTCGACCCGGGCCTGCACTTCCTGATGCCGCCGTTCTTCTACAGCATCGGCCGCAAGATCAACATGATGGAACAGGTGCTCGACGTGCCCTCGCAGGACGTGATCACCAAGGACAACGCGGTCGTGAAGGTGGACGGCGTGGTGTTCTTCCAGGTCCTCGACGCCGCCAAGGCCGCCTACGAGGTCGCCCAGCTCGAGGTCGCGATCCTCAACCTGGTGATGACCAACATCCGTACCTCGATCGGCTCGCTCGACCTCGACGAGTCGCTGTCCAAGCGCGACGAGATCAACGCCAAGGTGCTGGTCGCGGTCGACCAGGCGACCCATCCGTGGGGGCTGAAGGTCAACCGCATCGAACTCAAGGACATCGCGCCGCCGCGCGACCTGGTCGATTCGATGGCGCGGCAGATGAAGGCCGAGCGCGAGAAGCGCGCGAACATCCTCGAAGCGGAAGGTTTCAGGCAGGCCGCGATCCTCAAGGCCGAGGGCGAGAAGCAGTCGGTGATCCTCGAGGCCGAGGGCAGCCGCGAGGCCGCATTCCGCGCCGCCGAGGCGCGCGAGCGTTCGGCCGAGGCCGAGGCGAAGGCGACCGAGCTGGTCAGCACCGCGATCGCGCAGGGCAACGTGCAGGCGATCAACTACTTCGTCGCGCAGAAATACATCGAGGCCTTCAAGGCGCTCGCCGAGGCACCGAACCAGAAGTTCGTGCTGCTGCCGATGGAATCGACCGGCGTGCTCGGCTCGCTCGCCGGCATCGCCGAGCTGGCGAAGGAGAGCCTGGCGAACCAGAAGGCGATCGTCTCTTCGAACCGCGCTCCCCCGCCTCCGCCGTCGCAGGCTTGACCATGAGCACCAACCAGATCGTATGGGCCTGCGTCGCGGTCGTGCTGATGGGTGCGGAGATGGCTGCGCCGGGCGCGTTCATGCTGTGGCTGGGCATCGCTGCGGCCGGCGTGTTCGCGATCGTGCTGGTGGTGCCCGACCTTGCGCCGATCTGGCAGGCGGTCTGGTTCGTGCTGCTGTCGGCCGTGTCGGTCACGGTGTACTGGACGATCTTCCGCAAGACCCGGACGCAAAGCGACCAGCCCCTGCTCAACCGGCGTGCGCTGCAGCACATCGGGCATCGCTATCCGCTCGCGATCGCGATCGTCAACGGCCAGGGCAAGGCACAGGTCGGCGATTCGCTTTGGCTGGTCGCAGGGCCCGACCTGCCGGCCGGTGCAACGATCGAGGTGATCGGTGTCGAAGGCACGACCCTGAAGGTGAAGGCTGTCGGCTGATCGGTCTCAGCGCTGCAGCAGTCCGGCGAAGTTCGCAAGTTCCTGCGCATCCATGTCGGTCACGATCGCCGCAGGTTGCCCTCCCAGCGTGATCGGCTCCAGCGTATAGCCCTGCCGTTGCGCGATCGTGCCGAGTGCGCCCGCATCCGCAGCCGGCAGCACGAACACGTCGATCCAGTGCCGGCCGTGCCGATACACCAGCACCGCCACGCGCTCGTCGCCGACGTAATCGATGCGGCCACCGGCAAGCGCGAATCCCTGGTCGGCGAAGTCGCGCACCAGCGGCGACTGCGCGACCCTGCCGGCGAACCACGGCTTCACCGTATGCCGATCGCTCGATGCCACGTCGAACGGGGACGCCGCCGCGAGCGCGCGCCAGTGGCTTGCAAAGAGGTCCCGCGACAGTTGCGTCGCGTTGCCGGCCACGGTCGTGTTCCGGTCCAGGACGTGCAGCGAGGCTCCGGCGGCGAAAGCGACGACGCAGGCCGCAGCCAACTGCCACCAGGCGGGTCGAATGCTGCGTGGGCGATAGGAGGCGGTGCGATCGGAAGTCGCCGACTGGGTCAGCGTGGCTTGCACGCGTTCGCGCAGTTCCTGCGGCGCGGCCTGGCGCAGGGCGGGATCGCGCAGCGCGCGGCGCAGCGCGTCGGATTCCGCGAGCGCGGCAGCGCACGCCGGGCACGCATCGAGATGCGCTTCGAGCGCGCGCGCCTCGGCACGGTCGAGCTCGCCGTCCAGATAGGCGTCGATCAATGCGGACGCAGTCCTACAGTCCATGGTCAGGCTCCTCGGGCGAGGCGGCGGCCAATGCGCGTTGCAGCAGGGCGCGACCGCGCGCGAGCCGCGACATCACGGTGCCGATCGGCACGCCGAGCACGTCGGCGATCTCGCGATACGAAAGGTCCTCGAGTTCGCGCAGCACCAGGGTCTCGCGGAATTCGACCGGCAGCGCGCGCAGCGAACGGGCGATCAAGTTGCGGCGCTGATCCGCCTCGACGTAGTCCTCGGCCTGGTTGCCGGCGGCAGGCAGCGATTCGCCCGCCTGGGTCACGTCGACCGCGCCATGCAGGGCATCGCGACCGCGCTGCGACAGCCGCGCGAGGCAGCAGTTGCGCACGATCGCCAGCCACCAGGCGCGGGCGTTCTCGCCGGCGAACGTATGCGCCGAGCGCAGCGCGCGCACGAAGGCGTCGTGCACCGCATCGGCGGCGTCGTGCTCGTTGCCCAGCAGCCAGCGGCCGAGGTTGTAGCCGGCGTCGAGATGGCGCTGGGCGAGCTCGCCGATCAATGTGCTGGCGGCGGGCGCATTCATCGCGGAGGAGAAGGGACGTTCATTTGTGGACGTGCACGATCCCGGTCATGAACGGATGCATGGTGCAAAAGTAGCTGAAATCGCCGGCCTTGGTGAACGTGAAGCGATAGGTGTCGTCGGTATCCAGACCTTGGCTCGCGAAGCTCTTGTCGCGCGCCACGACCATGTGCGGCGTCTGGTCGTGGTTGGTCCAGACGATCGTGGTGCCTGGTGTCACCGTGATCTCCTTCGGCGCGAAGGCGAATTTCTCGATCGCGACCGTGGCCGTCGTTGCTGCGTGGGCCGGCATCGAGAGCGCTGCCAGGGCGAAGCATGTCAGGAGCGGTCTCATCGCGCGCTTCCTCCCATCGCCGC
>DATHOV010000117.1:0-2522 GCA_035484515.1 Lysobacteraceae bacterium | reverse complement strand
TCAATCGGCGCGATCTGTCCAAAGAGATCGACAGGAATCACCGCCTTGGTGCGCGACGTGACTGCGGCAGCAGCAAGATCCGGACGGATGTTGTACGTCTTCGGATCGATGTCCACGAACACCGGCTTCGCCCCGAGATTGTGAATCGTCCCGGCCGTCGCGAAGAAGGTGAACGGCGTTGTAATCACTTCGTCATCCCGCCCGATGTCGAGGGCGCGCATGGCGATCAAGAGGGCGTCGGTGCCGTTGGCGCAGCCGACTGCATATTTGGTGCGGGAGAGCGCGGCCACGTCCGCCTCCAGCTGGGCGACGGGCTGGCCGAGGATGAAGGCTTGATCGTCTACTACCGGGAGCATCGCGGCGAGAACGGCCTCGCGGATGGTCGCGTGCTGGGCCTTCAAGTCAAGAAGTGGTACAGACATGTATATTTGGTCAGTTTTGTGATGTTCTGGCTGAATAATTCGTCAGCAATGAAACTATTAAAGCTCGCGGGAGACATGGAGGAAGTCAACGAAGTGCATCAATCGTGGTTTCAGAGCCGCACACAGCATATAATACCGCCGTTACATTGAGCGCCGTGAACCGTAGATCCGGCCGCACCACGGAGAACCCACCCATGGCGACCCAAATCGCGAACACTACGCCTCCGGGACAAGACCCCAGCGATGCCACTGCACCAAATGGCGGCATCGCAGATTTTGACTACAGTAATTTTTATTACTCGTCCAGCGACGACATCTTTGCGATTTTCGACCCGTACAACGAGTGGTGGTACGGGCACGCGCGCGACAACGGCTACTACCTGTTTTCGCAGCCGATGTCGACACCTCCCGGTCCGCGCATCGACCTGGAGGAACAGCTTGGGCACGAGCGGCTGAAGCTGCTGAACCTGGCGTCGTACAATTACCTCGGACTTTCCTATCACCCCGAAGTGATCGACGCCGCCAAGAAGGCACTCGACCACTACGGCCTCGGCGCGGCCGGATCACCGATCCTCAGCGGCACGATGGAAGTCCACGTGCAGCTCGAGAAGGCGCTCGCGAAGTTCAAGAAGAAGGACGCCGTCATGGTGTTCCCCACGGGGTACAGCACCAACGTCGGTCTCATCCAGGCGCTGATGCGGCCTGGCGACTGGGTCATCATGGACCAGAACGTCCACGCGAGCATCGTCGACGGCGCGATTCTTTCCAAGGCGAACGTCCGCTTCTTCCGGCACAACCGGCCGGACGATCTCGAGCGGAAGCTCAGCGGCACGACCGGCAAGCGGCTCGTGATCGTCGAGGGCGTCTACTCGATGGACGGCGATGAAGCGCGGCTCCCCGAAATCGTCGAAGTCGCGAAGCGTCACGGCGCGCGCATCATGATCGACGAAGCGCATTCGACCTTTCTGTACGGCAAGGAAGGGCGCGGCGTGGCGGAGAAGTACGGGCTCGAGGAGGACATCGACATTCACGTCGGCACGTTCTCCAAGGCGCTTGGCGGCATGGGCGGATTCGTCGCCGGGTCGCAGGCGTTGTACAACTACCTCATGGGCTTTGCGCGGTCACGCGTGTTCTCGTGCGCACTGTCGCCGGCGGTATCGGCGGGCGTGCTGCAGGCGCTGAAAATTCAGGAGCGCGAACCGCAGCTGCGAGAGAAACTCTGGGCCAATGTCGCCTACATGCGTGGGCTCATGGCCGAGGCCGGCATCGACGTCGGTGAATCCACATCGCAAATCATTCCCATCATGATCCGCAACGATCGCAAGATTTTCGGCGTCGCGCAGGCGCTCCAGCGCGCCGGTCTCTATCTCCAACCCATCATCTACCCGGCAGTGGCCAAGAATCGCTCACGCTTCCGCATCTCCATCTCCGCCACACACACGTCGCAGCAGCTCGATGAGGCCGCGACCATCCTGAGCGACGTGTTGCAGGCGGAGGGCGTGAAATGAGCGGCACGCACAACGGCAAGCCGGGATTCGTCCAGTATCATTTCCGGCATGCGATCGGCGGATTCTTCGAGTTCTCCACCGCCAATGCGCGGAAGATTCTTCCGCCGCATCTGCATCCCGTCGAACCGCATCACGGGCAGAGCGTGCTCTCCGTCATGGCGTTCGACTTTCACGAGTCGATGGTGGGCGAGTACGGTGAGCTGATCCTCTCCGTGCTCGTGATGCCGCGCGTGGCGCCGGGCTCGCCCCTGCCCCGCTCGGCGTTCTACCCGTTCCTGCTTGGCACGACGACGAAGGCGTCGCGCGACCACGCGATCGAGCGCTGGCACCTGCCGCACTTCATGGAGAACATCGACCTCTCGTTCGAGGCCGGCGACGATGACATCCGCATCGCCGCCGCGCATGGTGGATCGCCGATCATCGACATGCGGATCACCGACTACGACTGGGAGAAAGTCTCGCATCGCTACCAGTCGTTCATGCACGACCACGACGGATCGTACATGTCCACGATCATCATGGAATCGGATTTCAGCGAGAACGAAGAGGAACTCGGCGAGATCACGATTCACAAGCACGCGTTCAATTCCGC
>DATHOV010000116.1:0-8791 GCA_035484515.1 Lysobacteraceae bacterium | reverse complement strand
GCATGTGCGTCAACGACGTGCTGGTGCAGGGCGCCGAGCCACTGTTCTTCCTCGACTACTTCGCCACCGGCAAGCTCGACGTGGACACCACCGTGGCCGTGGTCGGCGGCATCGCGAAAGGCTGCGAGCTGGCCGGCTGCGCCTTGATCGGCGGCGAGACCGCCGAGATGCCGGACATGTATCCGCCGGGCGAATACGACCTGGCCGGTTTCACCGTCGGTGCGGTGGAGAAGTCGCAGATGCTCAGCGGCGACGGCATCGTCGCCGGTGACGTGATCCTCGGCGTGGCCTCGTCCGGCCCGCACTCCAACGGTTACTCGCTGGTACGCAAGATTCTGGAGCGCGCCGGCAATCCACTGGATCTCGATCTTGGCGGCGTGAAGCTGGCCGACGCGCTGATGGCGCCGACCACGATCTACGTCAAACCGATGCTCGACCTGCTGCGCGGCGAGTGGCGCGAAGACGTGCACGCGATGGCGCACATCACCGGCGGCGGACTGACCGAAAACATCATCCGGGTGATCCCCGGCGGCCTCGGCCTCGACATCGAAGCGTCCACGATCGTGCTGCCGCCGGTATTCGACTGGCTGCAGCGCGAAGGTGCGGTGCCGCGCGAGGAGATGTGGCGCACCTTCAATTGCGGCATCGGGTTCGTCCTGGTCGTCGCCAGGGAAATGGTCGCCGCAATCGGAGGCGAACTCGATCGCATGCGCCTGACGCACCGCGTGATCGGCGAAGTCGTGCGCAGGGACGGCGACGAACGCGTGCGCATCGCCTGATGCGCGTCGCGGTTCTCGCTTCCGGGCGCGGCACAAATCTGCAGGCGTTGCTCGACGCGGCTTCGCCTTCCGCGTTCGAGGTCGCAGGCGTGTTTTCCGACCGCGCGGCCGCGCAGGCGCTCGAACGTGCGCGTGCGGCGGGTGTACCGGCCGTTGCCCTGGATCCGGCCGACTGCGGCTCGCGCGATGCCTTCGACGCTGCCCTGTGCGACGCGATCGATGCCGTCGCGCCCGATCTGGTGGTCTGTGCCGGCTACCTGCGCGTGCTGACCGATGCGGCGGTCGCGCATTACGCGGGCCGCATCATCAACATCCACCCGTCGCTGCTGCCCAGGTTTCCCGGCCTGCGCACGCATGCGCAGGCGCTTGCAGCGGGCGATCGGGTACACGGCGCGAGCGTGCATTTCGTGATCCCCGCGCTCGATGCCGGTCCGGTGATCGCGCAGGCGCGCGTTGCGGTGCGGCCGAACGACACCGCCGCAAGCCTGTCCGCGCGCGTACTCGAGCGCGAGCATCCGCTGCTGGTGGCCTGCTTGCGGTTGATCGCCGCCCAACGCGTCTTCCAGAACGGTTCAGTCGTGCTTGTGGATAGTCGCCCCCTCGCGGAACCGTTGCTGCTCGGCGACGACGACCGCCTCATCGAACCCGTACCCGCGAAAACGCCATGAAGATCACCGCAACCCAGGCCGTCCTTCCCTTCCTGCTGCTGTTGGGCGGAGCCGCGCATGCCGCGAACCTGCAGCCCTACGTCGCGAATTACGAGATGCGGCGCAGCGGCGATGCGCTCGGCGACGCCACGTTCAGCCTCCGGCAGACCCCGACGGGCTGGGAATTCGACCAAGCGACCCGCGGCACCCACGGCATGGCCGCGCTGGCTTCGGCCGACGCCAAGGAACAATCCGAACTCACCGTGGCGAAGGGCGTGCTCCAGCTCAGCAGTTACCACTACCGGCTGTCGACCCTGGTGACCTCCAAGGAAAACTCGATCGTCGTGGATCCCGCCGGCAACCGCATCGTGATACGCGACAAGAAGCACGAGCACGATTTTCCGATGCAGCCTGGCGTGCTCGATCAGAACTCCGTCACCCTGGCGATCGCGCAGGATCTCGCGAACGGCAAGCGCGGCACGCTCAGCTATCCGGTGGCGACGCGCAACAACGTCGAGGTCCAGCGCTTCCAGGTCGGCAAGGAGGAGACCGTGCAGGTGCCCGCTGGAGCGGTGCGTACGGTCGTGGTCACCCGCTTGCGCGACACCCCGAACGGCCGCGTCACTGCCTACTGGTTCGGACTCGACAACGGCTTCGTTCCCGCCCGCATCGTTCAGAACGAACCCAATGGCGACTCGTGGGAAGCGAGCCTGGTGTCGCTGACGCACTGAGGATCATCTGTCCGGCTTCGAACGGTCCGGACATCCCGCCCTCCGACATTCGGACAGGCCATCTCCATGGCCTGCCTTGTTCGCATACCACATCAATTCGGCAGGCGCCGGATCTTCGCGCCGAGACCGCCGAGTTTCTCCTCGATGTTCTCGTAGCCGCGGTCGATATGGTAGATGCGATCGACCGTGGTCTCGCCGCTCGCGATCAGGCCGGCGAGCACCAGCGATGCGGAAGCGCGCAGGTCGGTGGCCATAAGCGGCGCGCCGCTCATCGTGGTCACCCCGCGGCAGATTGCGGTGTTGCCTTCGACGCGGATGTCGGCACCCAGCCGCTGCAGTTCCTGGATGTGCATGAAGCGGTTCTCGAACACCGTCTCGGTGATGATGCCCACGCCCTCGGCGGCGGCGTTGAGAGCAATGAACTGCGCCTGCATGTCGGTCGGGAACGCCGGATACGGCGCGGTGGTCAGGCTCACCGCACGCGGGCGATGACCGCGCATGTCCACCTCGATCCAGTCCGGGCCGGTATTGATGTGCGCGCCGGATTCCTCGAGTTTCACCAGCACCGCATCGAGCGTGTCGGGCCGCGCGCGCTTGGCGCGCACCCGCCCCTGGGTGATCGCGCCGGCGACGAGGAAAGTGCCGGTCTCGATCCGGTCCGGCAGCACTTCGTAGCTGCAACCATGGAGCCGATCGACGCCCTCGACGACGATCGTCGCGCTACCCGCTCCGGAAACCTTCGCGCCCATCGCGTTGAGGCAGTGCGCGAGATCGACCACTTCGGGCTCCTGCGCGGCGTTCTCGATCACCGTCGTGCCTTTGGCCAGGGTGGCGGCCATCAGGATGTTCTCGGTGCCGGTCACGGTGACCATGTCCATCACGATCCGCGCACCGCGCAGCCGTCTGGCCTTGGCGACGATGTAGCCGTTCTCGACGTTGATCTCCGCACCCAGCGCACGCAATCCACGGATGTGCTGATCGACGGGTCGCGAGCCGATCGCGCAGCCGCCCGGCAGCGAGACTTCGGCGGCGCCGAAGCGTGCGACCAGCGGACCAAGTACGAGGATCGAGGCGCGCATCGTCTTGACGAGGTCGTAGGGCGCCACATGGCTGCTGATCGTTCCGGGATCGACCGTGATGCGCATCTTCTCGTCCACCGTCAGCTGCACGCCCATGCGGCCGAGCAGTTCCATCGTGGTGGTGACGTCGTGCAGGTGCGGGACATTGCTGATCTCCATCGGACCATCGGCCAGCAGCGTGGCGGCGAGGATCGGCAGCACCGCGTTCTTGGCGCCGGAGATCTGCACCTCGCCGTTGAGCGGCTCGCCGCCGGAGATCAGGATTTTTGCCATGGGTAGGGGAATCTCGTTGGTTCGTCATCCCGGCGCAAGCCAGGGGCCATTTCTATCCCGCCTTCCAGGCAGGGTGGAAAAATGGATTCCGGCTTTCGCCAGAATGACGGCGGGAATGAATTCGGCCGTCGCCTTTCAGCGGGCCTCGTCGGGAGTCAATGTACGCAGCGACAATGCGTGAATCTCTCCGCCCATGCGTTCGCCGAGGGTCGCGTACACCATCCGGTGGCGCGCTATCGGCATTTTCCCGCGGAACGACTCGCTGACCACGTCGGCCTCGAAATGCACGCCGTCGTCTCCGCGCACTGAAGCGCGTGCGCCCGGCAACCCGGATTCGATCAACTGGCGAATGCTGTCTGCGTCCAACGGAGCTTTCCGCGCGATGGGCCTGGCGTTGTCCGCGCGTGGCCGGGGCGCGGATGCGCATCGGAGCGTGCGATACAATAGCCGCGTAGCTTAATCCAAACAGCCAGATACAGGAACGCCGCATCGATGACAGCGCAGGCCACCCCACTCGTGCAAGCCGGCGACGCAGCTTCGCTGCTGGCCACCGGCAGGCGCGTGGTGGACATCGAAACGCGTGCCCTGCGGGCGCTGCGCGATCGCCTCGACGGCAGTTTCGCGCAAGCCTGCGAACTGATGCTTTCCTGCAAGGGCCGCGTTGTCGCGACCGGCATGGGCAAGTCCGGCCACGTCGCGCGCAAGATCGCCGCGACCCTGGCCTCGACCGGCACACCCGCGTTCTACGTGCACCCGGGCGAAGCCAGCCACGGCGACCTCGGCATGATCACCGACGCCGACGTGGTGCTCGCGCTGTCCAATTCGGGCGAAACCGACGAATTGCTGACGATCATTCCGGCACTCAAGCGCCAGGGCAACCCGTTGATCGTCATGAGCGGCCGGCCGACGTCGAGCGCAGCGCAACTGGCCGACGTGCATCTGGATGTCAGCGTGCCCGAGGAAGCCTGCCCGCTGGGCCTGGCGCCGACCTCGAGCACCACGGCGGCATTGGTGATGGGCGACGCGCTCGCGGTCGCGCTGCTGGAAGCGCGCGGCTTCACCAGCGAGGATTTTGCCCGCTCGCATCCGGCCGGCGATCTCGGTCGCCGCCTGTTGCTGCACATCCGCGACGTGATGCATGCCGGCGCCGACGTGCCGCGCGTGGCTGCGGACGCGAGCCTGACCGAAGCGCTGGTCGAGATGAGCCACAAACGGCTGGGCATGACCACGATCGTCGATGGTGAAGGACTGCTGCTGGGCGTGTTCACCGATGGCGACCTGCGCCGCGCCCTGGACGACGCGCGCATCGACCTGCGCAGTGCGGCCGTCACCAGTCTGATGACGCGCAAGCCCAGGACGATCGAAGCCGACCAGCTCGCCGTCGAGGCAGCGCACCTGATGGAAGCCCACGGGATCAACGCGCTCGTGGTGGTCGACGACTCGCAGCGCGTGGTCGGCGCACTGAATATCCACGACCTGTTGCGGGCGAGGGTGGTTTAACGGCAGCCAGCCGAGAATCGATCCCCGTCCCGATCCCGCCGTCGTTTTCCCCGAACCCATCGCTTTTCCGATCCCTCCACCCACTTCATTGCTACGCCTGGTGCCCATGTCCTACTCCCACCTCAACGATTTTCCGGCCGACGTGCGCGAACGCGCCGCGAAGATCCGCCTGGCAGCCTTCGACGTCGACGGCACGCTGACCGACGGCAAGCTGACGCTCGGCGCGGGAGGGCGCGAAATGAAGAGTTTCCACGTGGCCGATGGCCTCGGGCTGCGGATGCTCGAGAAATACGGCATCGCGGTCGCTCTCGTCACCGCGCGCCAGGGTCGGGTTGTGCTCGCGCGCGCCCGCGAACTCGGCCTGAGGCATGTGTTCGTCGGCGTGCAGAACAAGCTCAAGTGCCTCGACGCGCTCGGCGCGCAACTGGGCGTCACGCGCGACGAAACCGCCTTCATGGGCGACGACCTGCCCGACCTGCGGGCACTGGCGGCGGCCGGGCTCGCGATTGCGCCCTGCAACGCACATCCGTGGGTGCGCGAGCGCGTGCATTGGCGGACCCAGCATCAGGGCGGCAATGGCGCGGCACGCGAGGTGTGCGACTTGATCCTCGCCGCGCGCGGCCATGCCGAAGCGATCCTCAAGCACTACACCGACGCATGAACCAGCGCACCATCCTGACTGCCGTGATGGTGGCGGTCGCGCTCGCGACGAGCTGGTGGGCGTGGCAGTTGCGCCCGCAGCCGACCGGCGAACAGGTGGTCGGTCCGCCACGCAGCGACTACACGGTCGATTGCTACCACGGCGAAAATACGAGCGAATGCTTCCACCTGGTCGTCATCGACAAGCAGGGAGAGGTGTCTTTTCGCAGCCACGGGCCCTACGCTGCGCGCGATCCGAACAACCAGCAGTTGTTCCTCAACCAGCCGAAGTTCAGCTTTCCGGACAAGTCGGCCAATGCCGACTGGACGGGACATTCGGAAACCGGCTGGGTGAGCGCGGCCGGCGACGAGGTGCGCCTGAAGCGTTCGGTGGTGCTGGACGGCCCGGTCATCCCGGACAAGACCCAGGTCCACATCCATACCGAGCAACTGACCATATTCCCCGATCCGCAGACCGCGCACAGCGACCTGCTCGTGACCATGACGCAGGGCGACTCTATAATGCATGGTGTCGGGATGAACGCTTGGATGAAGGACTCCCGCATCGAACTGCTATCCAAGGTGAGCCTGCACGATGTACCCGCGAAGAAAGACTGACCGCATCGCCGGCCGCATCGCCCTTGCGTTGCTGCTCGGGCTGCTGTGCGCGGGTGCCTGGGCGAAGAAGAGCGACCGCCTGCAGCCGATGGATGCGCATGCGGACCACCTCGACGGAAACCTGGCCGACGACGGCATCAGCACACTTACCGGCAACGTGATCATGACCCAGGGCACCCTGGAAATCCGCTCCGACAAAGCTGTGATCACCCGCAAGGACGGCGATATGTCGTACGTTGTGCTGACCGGCAATCCGGTGCACATGAAGGAGCTCGACGAGAACGACGAGCCGGTATACGGCACCTCGCAGCGGGTGGACTACGACCTCGACAAGAGCATCGCGATCCTCACGGTGAACGCCATCGTGAACCAGCCCACGCGCGGGCAGATGCATGGCGAGAAGATCGTGTACGACGTCAACAACAACACGGTCACAAGCGGCAACGACGGCACCCGGGTGTTCATGCACATGCTGGCCAAGCCCAAGCCGGGGCAGCCTGCCACGCCGCCGAAGGCAGAATCGCCGCCGCCCGACTTGCCGTCCGACCAGCCAGCCGGCAAGACACCCTGATGCTGCTCGCCTCGGGACTGTTCAAGCGCTACAAGTCGCGCACGGTGGTCAGCGATTTCGATTTGACCCTCGATCCGGGTGAAGTCGTCGGCCTGCTCGGTCCGAACGGTGCCGGCAAGACCACCTGCTTCTACATGATCGTCGGTCTGGTGCCGGCCGACGCCGGCCGCATCGAGCTCGATGGCAAGGACGTCACCGGCCTGCCCATGCATGCGCGCGCGCGCCTGGGCATGGGCTACCTGCCGCAGGAACCGTCCGTGTTCCGCCGGCTGACCGTCGCCGAGAACCTCATGGCGGTGCTCGAGCTGCGCAGCGATCTCGATGCCAAGGGTCGCGAGCGCGAACGCGACTCGCTGCTCGACGAATTGCAGGTCGCGCACGTCGCCAACCAGGCCGGCGCGAGCCTGTCGGGCGGCGAGCGGCGACGCACCGAAATCGCGCGCGCGCTGGCGGGAAAACCGCGCCTGATGCTGCTGGATGAACCATTTGCCGGCGTCGATCCCATCTCGGTTGGCGAGATCCAGAAGATCGTGCGCCACCTGCGCGAACGCGGCATCGGCGTGCTGATCACCGACCACAACGTCCGCGAGACCTTGGGAATCTGCGACCGCGCGTATATCCTCAACGCGGGGAGTGTGCTTACGCAGGGCTCGCCGGAAGCCATCCTCGCCAACCCGGACGTGCGTCGGGTCTATCTGGGCGACGAATTCCGGCTCTGAGTCCTGCGGCGGCGCGCAGCGTTCTTCAATCCGCCGACACGCGGCGCCATGGAAGCCGTTCGCGATGAAGCCCAGCCTGTCCACCAAACTCGGCCAGCAGCTCACGCTGACGCCGCAGTTGCGCCAGGCGATTCACCTGCTCAGCCTTTCCGCGACCGAACTGGAAAGCGAGATCAACCTCGCCCTGGAAAGCAATCCGCTGCTCGAACGTGCCGAGGACAGCGAGTCCTCCAGCGAAGATTCCTCCGCCGAGTCGACTCCAGTCGAAGCGACGCAGGATGCGCCCGACAGCGATACCGGGGCATCCGTCGATGGAGGCGGTGACGATGGGTCATCCGATTGGGAGGCCGAAGCCACGCGTAGCTTCGACAAACGCTCCGGCACACCTGACGACGACAACGGACTCGAGCCTCCTGCCGCACCCGACAGCCTGCAGGATCACCTGCTCTGGCAACTGCACCTGACCCCGTTGAGTCCGCGCGAACGGGGCATCGGCGCCGCACTGATCGAAGCGGTCGGCGACGACGGTTATCTCACCGAAACCCTGGAATCCATCCGCGATGGCCTGCTGCCGGAGATCAACGCGGGACTCGACGAGATCGACACCGTCCTGCACCGCATCCAGCGCTTCGATCCGGTCGGCGTGGCCTGCACGAATCTCGCCGAATGCCTCAGCGTCCAGCTCTCGGTACTGTCGCCGGATACGCAGGGCCTGCCGCTCGCACGGCGAATCGCCGGTGGGCATCTGGAAATGCTCGCCCGGCTCGGCGAGGAGCAATTCGCACGCCAGCTCGGCGAATCGCCCGAAGCGATGCATGAAGCCGTCGCGCTGTTGCGCTCGCTCGACCCCCGCCCCGGCGGGCAGATCGCCTCGGCATCGCCCGACTACGTGCAGCCCGATTGCGTGGCCTACCGCCAGGGCGGCGTGTGGAAGGCCGTTCTGGTTGGCGGAAGAACACCGGCACTCGCCATCAGTCGCCAGTACGAAGCGATGATCGGCAAGTCGAGCCGCGACGACTCCGCCTACCTGCGGGGGCGCCTGCAAGAGGCGCGCTGGCTGATCCGCAGCCTGCAGACACGCGCCGACACCGTGCTGCGCGTCGCCCAGGCGATCGTGCGCCAGCAATCGGGTTTTCTCGACTACGGACCGGAGGCGATGCGCCCGCTGACCCTGCGCGAGGTCGCCGTGGAACTGGGCCTGCACGAATCCACGATCTCGCGCACCACTACCCGCA
>DATHOV010000115.1:0-8403 GCA_035484515.1 Lysobacteraceae bacterium | reverse complement strand
CGATCGACGCCGACCTCGATGCGTCGGCGGCCACGTCCGTCAAGGAGCTGAGCCTGGATTTTGCCTCGATTCTCAGGTTGAATTCGCACTTCGAAAAAGCCGAAAAAGCCGCGATCGACGACAAGAATCTGGTGACCGCGTTGGGCACGTTTTCCGCCGTCGACGATCTTGTCCCGAAGCTGTCCCAGGTCTGGCAGAAGACGGATGGGCAGGGCAAGCCGGTCGGCGAGAAGGAGGTCTACTGGTTCTACAAGACCGGCTTCTGGACGGTCCAGCGCCTGGTGTTCGGCTTCTACTGCGACAACGATCTCGGTCAGGATCCGAAGGAAATCGCTAATATGAAGGACATCAGGGCCAGCAGCGACAAGGACAAGGTCGAGATCACCGAGGGGCCTGTCAAGGTCAAGCTGTCCGGGCTGGATGTGGACCGCATCACGGCGAAACACACTTACAGCTACTTCGGCCGCGCATCCGTGGCGGACGAAGTCCGCTGGGTCGCAAGCGACCACGACATCCTCTACATGTTCTATGCGAATTCTGCCGGTGGCAGCTCGATCCAGCGCAACCTGATCGATCAGGTCAATTCGCGTTCGTTGACCTGCAAACCCAGGGACGTGATGGATCTGGGCATGGCCCCGGCCGCCACAGGCAACAGCACCCATTGAAGGCCAGCACTCCATGCAGTCGTTTCCGCAACCCGTTTCGGGGCAGTCTGTGATCCGGGCGCTCGCATTCAGCCGATGGCCGTTCCTTGCGGTCGCTCTGCTCGCGGGCGCAGGTGCCTGCGCCAAGCCGCTCGACATCGTCGGCACGCACATCGATCTGCCGTTTGCATTCGACATCCAGCATTCGACCGAAGAGCTCAGCGACCGCGGGGGCGGGTTTGCCTCGATGCAGCAGGTCCAGATCGTGGTGACCGACGGCCCCGCCAAGGGCGAAAAGATGTCGGTCTTTACCGTCTACGTTCTGCCGAAGAACGCCGACGCGAGTGCTATGCAGAAAGAGCAGCAGGCGCTCAACGACAAAGCCGACAAGGAGCCCGGAGTCCGCTCGAGCTCTTCGATCGAGATCGATGGATTCGATTTCCATTTTATCGATGGGCCGATCAAGGACAAAACCTACCCCGAGGCGATACAAATTGCCGGATTGCTGGGGACATCGGCATTGCACATCGAGGTCTTGGCCGAAGACACCCGCCCATTGACGCCACCGCTTGCAGCGGCGATCAAGGCGATCCACCCTGACTACGGCGTGCTGCTGAAAGGCAAGTCGCTCATGGACGGGGAAAGTGCTGTCTCGGTGCACGACCACCTGCTCCAGACCCCGCTGGGCAACGTGACGCTCGATGCCGATGTGGTCGGAAAGCTCTCCGATTCGCTCGTTCAACACGACAGTACGGGCCAAGTCGGGTTTCGCCACCGCACCTTCGATCTTTTCGAAAGCGGTCTGAAGAACTCCCAGGGCATTCGCATCACCATGGGCTGCGGAAAGCTGGGCGCGCTGATGCCCGACGACTACAGGAAGTTCCTGGACATGAGCACGGAGCTGGAGAACCCCGATGCGTCGCAGAGGCCCAGTGACGTAAAGACCAGGCCTGGCGGAACCTTGCTGGGCCTTGCGGCGGAATCGACTACCGCCAACGGACTGGCAGTCGATCCGTGGCATCTGATCCACAACGGAGTCGAGCGCTGGGCCGCCAGGAAGGACGACCTCTGGTACATGGTTACGGCCACGCGTGGCGTAAAGGCCTCGCCCCTGCTCGATGCGATCATGAAGCAGCTCGCTTCGGCGCCGACGGTCTGCCAACTCGATCTGCCCTTGGGCATGCCGGCGTCGGCCGCATCTGCCCCGGCAGCTTCACCTGCCGCAACGTCAGCAACGCACTGATCTTGCTTGCTCTGGTTGCCGCCAGGATCGGCAACTCGGTGAACTTGCTCTTGCGCATCGGTGGTCTCCTGGGCGTAGTGTGCCCGGAGACCTCCAGTTACGTTTGGACCGAGTTTAGGGGGAGGCGATACCCCTGGAGAGGTGTTCGATGACGACGCGTCAGAAGTTTACCGCCGAGTTCAAGCGCGAAGCGGTGCGGTCGTTGCAGCTGGGCAACAAGCCCGCAGCGGTGGTGGCCCGTGAGTTGGGGATTCCGCGCAACCGGATCTACAAGTGGGCTCAGGAAGCCGGCACGAAGGGCCATGAGGCTTTTCGCGGCAGCGGTCGGCCCAAGGCCAGCGCTGATGAACTGTCCGTGCTCCAGCGCGAGAACGCGCGCCTGCAGGAAGAGAATGAGATTTTAAAAAAGCCGCGGTGTACTTTGCTCGGCAACTGCCATGAAGTACGCCTGGATCGACCAGCAGACGGGCTACACAGTGGGCGTAACAGGGGACAGACCACGGTTTTCTAACCGCTGAAATCGTTGTCCATTCCCTGTTGGCTCATCGATTGGCCATTCGGAGGCTTAGGTGCCGAAATTGCCTGATTACCTGTCGCCTGCCGCCGCCATAGCAGCTGCCAGCAGAGCGCATCCCGCATTCAAGTACGCCACCGCGGCGCTCGGCCTGATGGGCATCGTTGCCGTTGCCCTTCATTGGGGTCTGTCCGCGTACGCAGCTGTTTTCGGCTCGATTCTGCTTGTGGTCCTCATGGTGCTCTTCCTGGTGTTCGCCCAGGCGACATCGCTCGCCCGAGCCTCGGTAACCTTGCAGGCGCAAGTCCTGGTCTGGACCTTTCTGTCGCTCGCGATCGCAACCGCGATCCTTCTGTTCACTTCCAGCTTTTTCAACCAGCCTCTTCCATTCAGGACCGTCCTGCTCCGCGAACTCATGCCGTCTGGTCAAGGGGACTCGGCGATCAATTGCAATCTTCCGTCTCAGGATGGTGGCGTGCCAACAACCATCCAATTCGTGAATCACAGGGCTCGAACGGTCGAGCTGTTCTGGATCCATCCGGATGCCTCGGTCGAATATTTTCAGGACATCGCGCCGGGCCAGAGCATCGAAGAGAATACGTTCGTCAATCATTCGTGGTGTGTCAAAGATGCAGACACCAAGATGCCCGTCGCATCCGCAATTGCGACGCAAGCGGCAAAGTCCATCGACATTCGATAGCGAAAAAGGGAGACGTAGGCAATTAAGTCGGAATAACTATCTCTCCGTCCCCTTTGCCTTCTGAAGAGGAACCCGCGTCATGACCGACGTATGGAATCGCAGGCCAGGCGGTATGGGTGGCTCACGATGGCGTCGTGCTTTTCCGCGGTACGGATGGCTATGCCAATCTCGATACGCGACAACGCGTGGCGGGCGATTCGGTCTTTCCGGTGTATTCGCTGGCCAAGCTGTTCGTCAGCACTCTGGTCATGCAGTTGGTCGAACAGGGCCAGGTCGATCTGGACAAGCCCGCCAGTATCTATCTGCATGACCTGCCGGCGCGCTGGCAGGACATCACGGTGCGCGAGTTCCTCAACCATACGTCTGGCGTGCCGGAATATTTCGACGGCGAGCGCGCGATGTCTTCGCCGGGTTCTATCGTGTTCCCGGCGAGTGCGCAGGCAGTTTTTGTATCGCTGGCGGACAAGCCGCTGCTGTTCCCGCCAGGGACCGACACGCACTACGCGGACATCAACTACCTCGTACTGTCCAGTCTGCTGGAAGCGCACTATCGCAAGCCCTACCCGCAGATCGTCGCAGAACGCATCATCCGTAAACTCCACCTGAAACACACCTGGCTGGGTAGCGCCGCGTTGCCGAAACGCGGCGTCGTGACGGCCTATATCGGCAGGGACGGCCAGTTGGAAAAGGATGTGGAACCGGCGTGGCCGGCTTACAGTTTTGGCCACGGTGAGCTTTACAGCACGCTCGATGACCTCGCCAGATTCCTGCAGGCGATGCGCTCAGGCGAACTGGTCGGAAAGAGCACGTTGCAACAGCTCTGGCAGCCCCAGACCCTGGCAAATGGGCAGCGCGGCTGGTTTGCCACCGGCTGGGAATATGGCGAGAGCGACGGGTACCGGAACGTGGGTCACGACGGCGGCGCGCGCGTCAGGGTGCGCATCGTCTTCAAGGATGTCCCAGGTGGCGACGACTACACTTTTGTCTATCTGGCCAGTGGCAGCGCGAAGAACGTCTGGTCCCGGATATTGCTGGACAGCACCATGGCTGTCGTAGCACCGGACCGGTTTCCGGCGGAAGCGTTGTCCGAACGGTTGATCGGATATGCCCTGCAATCTTCGGTGGCAGGGGATGCCTCCACAGAAGCACAGTGGATCAAGGCGAACAGCGTCCTCAACGGCGAGGCGCTGGAGCGAACCATCGACAATGCGGGCAATACCATTCGCGCGAACCTCGATGTCGATGCGGCCCTGCGCGTCTTCGCACTCGACACGTCGCTCTTTCCGGAATCTGCCAGTGCGTGGGATAGCCTGGCCGATGCCTACGCGGCAAAAGGCGATCAGGAAAAAGCAATGGCGATGCATGACAAGGCGCATCGACTCTCCGCGCAACCACCGGGCAGGCAGTGAGGACCTGGCTGGCAAATTCCACGAAACATTGAGGTTGGGGCTGACATCGTCGTGTCGCGCCCGAATACGTCGTCGGTGGATGCATCCCGCCGCAGGCGATCTCAACGGTAGCAATGCGACACCGGGATTTGAACATCGACGGTCCGAAACTGGCCGATCTGAGACATTCTGCTAGCTAACCATAGACACGATCACGACCAGCGGCGTGATCGATGAAAACTGGCACTGCTGATCAGGTGGTCCGGGTTGCGCACGTACCCCATTAATTTGGAACGCACGCTCCATCGGAGCCGACGATAAGTGTCTTTGACACCGTTGATCCTTACCAGGCGACTGTATTCAGCCATGCGTCTGGGGCGCGAAGCGCTCGTGCGAAGATGGCTCGACTGGACCGTCGAACAACTCGTCGCGCAACTGCTGGATCCTCATCCGGCGTTGCGAGAACAGTGGGAGTTGCCGGCGTGAATTCGTGGGGATACCTCAGGGACAGACCCGTCCACACTGCATCAGGCCGTTCCCGGGCATTCGATGACCTCCACCACGACCCATCGCCAGATTGAAACCCCGGTCCCGACGACTGCGGTTTCCGCCGCATTGGTTTCGCCTCCGGCGGCTTCGCCGGCGGTCGCCGCCGTGCCCGAGCCCATCACCCTGCGCGACATCGGGCACGAGTTGCGCGAGGACTATCTGCAGTGGCACAGCGGCGCGCTGGGCACGCTGGTGGACCTGACGCTGCGCCCGGATCGTGTCGCGCGGGCCTACCTGTTCGAACGCGACGAGCGCTACGTGCGACCGTTGCGCTATCTGCTCGCGAGCGTCGCCGTCACGATGGCGGTTTCCTGGTACGCACTCGGCCGGCTGCAGGCGCGCGACCACGCGGGCGTCCATGCGAGTTCGCTGCAGGGCGTTTCGTTCGTGGTCAATCACGCCGAACTGCTGACCCTGTTGATGCTGCCGATACTGGCCGCGATCATGCGCGGCGCCTTCCACGGCTTGCGCGTGCGCTACATCGATGCCCTCGTCGTGCTCGCCTACACCCAGGCGCAGGTGAACCTAGCGTCGCTGCTGTTGCTGGGGACCATGGCGGTCTCCGACAACCCGCTGTGGCAGGTGCCCAGCATGGCGGCGATGCTCTTCTACCTGCTCTGGGCCTGGGCCGGCTTTGCCCAGGGCCCGGCGTGGCGGCGCTGGCTTGCGGCCTGCGCGACCCTCGTTCTGGGGCAAGCCATCAACTTCCTGGTCGTGAACGTGGCGGCGAAGTTCGCCTAGCCGCGGAGAAGCCCGAAAGGAAAGAAGGAATGACGGTGTCGGGGACCCATGGCGTGACCTTGAGGCCGCGGTTCTCGAAGCTGACAATCCGTTATCCGGCCTCGCCCCTCGATGCCGTCAAGCACTAGCCTCTTCCAACGACACATGATTCCAACCGATTGACGGTGCGGGTCAGGGTCAGAGAACATTTCCGTTCCGATCTTCTCTACCTGCGTTTTTGTGGGCCGTTCTTGTCCTGCCGAAACGCCGCCGCATGACTTGTTACCCGCGCGCCTCGCCGGGCGCCCGTTCTAGTGTGTGCCCGCGACAAGACAACCCAGGCCTCGGGAACCCATGAACAAATGGTTGATTGCTGCCAGCCTGGCCGCAGGATTGCTGGTGTCGTGGCATTCGGTCGCAGGTCAACCGTCCGCGGCATGCAAGCCGGGCATGAAGATCGCCGAAGAAGGTTTCGTGCCGATCGACGGCATCGAGCAATGGGTCGCCGTTCGTGGCGGGGACTGCGCCAATCCCGTTGTCCTGATCGTGCATGGCGGCCCGGGCGATCCGTCGACGCCTTATGCCGAAAATCTCTATGGCCCGTGGGAGAAGGATTTCACGCTCGTGCAGTGGGACCAGCGCGGCAGCGGCAAGACGTTTGCGCGAAACCCCGATACGAGCGATCGCCCGCTCACGATGGCGCTGATGGCACACGATGGCGTGGAAGTGGCTGCGTATGCGACCCGTCGCCTGGGCAAGCGGCAGTTGATCCTGTTCGGCGGCTCGTGGGGTTCGGCGCTGGCGGTCGACATGCTCAAGCTGAAGCCCGAGCTGTTCTCAGCCTACGAAGGCACATCGCAGCTGGTCGAATACCGCGCGAACCAGAACGCCACCTACCAGCGCGCCCTGGAGCTGACGCGCGCCGCCGGCGACAAGGAGGCGGTCGCCTCGCTCGAGGCCCTGGGTGCACCTCCGTGGGAAAACCCGCGCGCGTTCGGCATCGTCCGTCGCATCACGCGCCGGTACGAGGCGAAGACCACCCAGCCCGCACCGGACACGTGGTGGACGTTCCCGCCGCAGTACGAAACCGCGGACTACAAGGCGGTCTATGCCGCCGGCGAGGATTACTCCTACCTCCAGTTCGTGGGCATGAAGGGCGATGGCATGCTCTCGCGCATCGACTTGCCGGCCCTCGGCACGACCTTCCCCATGCCGGTCTTCATCATCCAGGGCAAACAAGACCTCCTCACCATGCCGAGCGTGACCAAGGCGTACTTCGACCGCATCCAGGCGCCGACCAAGCACTACATCCTGCTCGACAAGGTCGGCCACGACCCCAATCCGCTCATGGTCGATGCACAGTTCCGGGTGCTCAAGACGCAGATCGCGCCGCTCGAACAAAAAGGGGACGGGGGTAATTAAAGGAAGTTGATCGCAAGCAATCGGGGACAGGCCACGGTTTCCACGCACCGAAACCAGGGCTTGTCCCCGATCAGACCTTTCGGGTTCCTGCTTTCCCTAGTCCTTTTTCCGAACCGGATGCAGGTGCCGCATGCGATCGCGCACGGCGGCGACCAGGCGCTGGGGCCGGATCGGCTTGAACAGGAAATCGTCGCCGCCGGCGTTGCTTGCTTCGAGCTGCGAGTCCGGATCGCTTTCGCCGGACAGGAAGACGATCGGCAGGCGTGCGAAAACCGGGTGGTCGCGGATCAGCATCGTCACCTCGACGCCGTTGGCGAACGGCATGTGCAGATCCATCAGCACCAGATCCGGATGCAGCACCTCGAGCGACTCGATCACGCGTCTCGGATCGTGCTCCACATACGCCTGCATGCCTGCCTTGGCCAGCACCGTCTGGGCGTAGAACGCGTCGGCGCGATTGTCTTCGACGATCAGCACGCTCACCTTCTCTTCGGGCGGCGAGGTATGCAGCGCCAGCAGTCGTTGCACGCTGTCGTCGACGTCGAACGGCGGGACGAGCAGCAGGTCCACTCCCGCCCGGTGCGCTTCCCGTCGTGTTCCCATGTCGCCCTTTGCTGCCATGGCGACCAGATGGATGTGCCGCCGGGGCCGGAAGTTCTGCTGTGCTTCGCGACGCAGGTTGCCGACCGCCTTCAGTTCCGGCAGGTGCGAGGTGTCCACGAGGATCAGATGCGGCAGCAGGCACAACACGAGTTCGAACAGTTCGTCGAAGGTTGCGATCCGTTCGACCGTGTAGCCTTCCGATTGCAGGCGACGACCCAATGCCTGCGCGAATGGGTTGTCGTCGCTGAGATGGTAGATGCGGCGCAAGCCGGTTTCGACGGGTTCCGCGGGTTCGTCCGGCTCGAACATTCCGGTCGGCTCGGCACGCACGGCGGCGCCCGCGGGCATGGTTTGTGCCCCCGCATGCGTCGCATGGGAACCCTCGCTCCGCGCAGCGGACGCGGTCGCCGGTCTGGATTCGGGCAGGCGCGTGAGCGACGCGTTCACCGACGACAGGAGTTCCAGCATCGACGCCGCTTGAGGCGGGGTGGGCTTGCTCATTCTCACGATGTGGTCGCCGAGGCCCTGCTCCAGCTTGCGCAGATGTTGCTGCGTTTCGGTCATCTCATGGCGACCGCTGGAATCGGCCAGGCGTTGTACGTCGCCCCGGAGCACAAGCA
>DATHOV010000114.1:0-2076 GCA_035484515.1 Lysobacteraceae bacterium | reverse complement strand
CATTGCTGGTCCTCTTCGCGTCATTGCTGACCCGCAACGCGCCGTCGCTGGTCCTCTTCGCGTCATTGCTGACCCGCAACGCGCCGTCGCTGGTCCTCTTCGCGTCATTGCTGACCCGCAACGCTTCGTTGCTGGTCCGTTTCGTATCCTTCTCTTTGGCTCGTCATCGACGCGCTTCGCTGTCGAGAAGCGATTCATCCCAGCCGTGCTGCCGCAACCCGAAGTGTTGTGGTCGTGGGCGCTTTGCTCAGGCGTCATGGCGACCCGGCCAAGGTCGAATGTTCGACCATCCGACAGACAGTGAGCGAAAGCGTGCGGCACGGCTTCCGTCGACGCTACGCCCGCAACAACTCCAGCATCACCGCCATCCGCACCGCCACGCCATTCGAAACCTGCTCGAGAATCAGCGATTGCGGGCCGTCGGCGACAGCGTCGCTGATCTCGACGCCGCGGTTCATCGGGCCCGGATGCAGGACGACGGCGTTGGACTTCGCACGCGAAAGACGCCTTTCGTCGAGGCCGTAGTCGCGGAAATACTGTTCGAGCGACGGCACCAGTCCCTCGACCATGCGCTCGCGCTGAAGGCGCAGCATCATCAGTGCATCGACGCCGCCGAGCATCGCATCGAGGTCGTGGCCGACTTCGCAGCCGTGCAGTTCGTGCGCTTCGGGCAGGAGGGTCGCCGGCGCGCAGACGCGGATCGCGCGGCAGCCGAGCATGCGCAGCGCGGCGATGTCCGAGCGCGCGACGCGCGAATGGCGGACGTCGCCGACGATCAACGCGGTGAGCCTCGAGAAATCCGTGCCCTTGGCCTGGCGCAGGGTGAGCATGTCGAGCAGGCCCTGGGTCGGATGCTGGTGGCGGCCGTCGCCGGCGTTGATCACTGCGGTGCTCGTGCGCGCCTGCGCGGCGAGCGCGGCGACCGCACCGTTCTCGCCCGCGCGGATCACGAAGCAATCCACGCCCATCGCTTCGAGGTTGCGCAGGGTGTCGAGCGTGGTCTCGCCCTTGCCCGCCGACGAGGCGGACACGTCGAAGCTCAGCACATCCGCACCGAGACGCGAGGCGGCGAAATGGAAGGCGCTGCGGGTGCGCGTGGACGGTTCGAGGAACAGGTTGCAGACCGTGCGCCCGGCGAGCCGGCCGCGCAGCACGGTGCCGTTGAGCGCATCGGGTCGCAAGATCTGGGCCGCGTCGAGCAGGCGTTCGAGCGCCGTGCGCGGCAGGCCGTCGAGGCTCAGCAGGTGGCGCAAGGTGCCGTCGGGACGAAGCTGGGGATCGTGCTGCGAGGTCATGGTGCGGTCGATGGCTTGGAGTCGGTGGTATCGGTGAGTTTCGCAACTGCATCGTCGGCGACGACGCGATCGGCATCGTCGGGCGCGCCGAGCCAGCGCTCGAGGATGATCGCTGCGGCGACCGCATCGAGATTGCGCGCCTCGCCGCGCTTGCGCGCGCCGGCGGCGCGACCCTGCGCAAAGCGCGCGGCGGCGTCGATCGAACTCATGCGCTCGTCCACGAGCCAGACCGCAACCGCATAGCGCTTGGCCGCATCGCGCGCGAAGCGGTGCGCGCGCTGGCGCGAAGGCTGGGTCAGGTCGGATATCCGCCCGTCATCGCCGGGCGTGCGCGGATCGCCGATCACCAGCGCCTCGGGTCGCCATTCGCGGACGAGCTTGTCCACTGCCGACCAGTCGGCGACTTCTTCGCGCATGTCCACCACGACGAGGTCGCGCGCGGTGCCGGTGAATCCGTTGCCGACGGCCACGCCGATCCGCCTGGCGCCGACGTCGAAGCCGAGCGCGGTGGCGACCGTCATGCGTGGCCGACGTAGCCTGGGAACTGGTCCAGGTCGATGCCGAGCCTGCGCGCCGCCGCGTGCCAGCGCTGCTCGACCGGCGTGTCGAACACGATCGCCTGGTCGGCCGGCACGGTAAGCCAGGCGTTGTCGGCCAGTTCCTGTTCGAGCTGCCCTGCGCCCCAGCTCGCATAGCCGAGCGTGACCAGATGCCGACGCGGGCCTTCGCCGCGCGCCATCGCGACGAGGATCTCGCGCGAGGTGGTCACCGCCAGGCCAGG
>DATHOV010000113.1:0-6765 GCA_035484515.1 Lysobacteraceae bacterium | reverse complement strand
GCGTGGGTTGCGGCGGGTCATGCCGTTGAAATGCCAACCCCTGGCGACGGGACGCCGTGATGCCGACGATCCGCATGCTGCCCGAAGACATGCTGGTCGAAGCCGCAGACGGTGAAACCCTGCTTGCGGCCGCACTGCGCGCAGGGATCGCCCACGCGCACGCATGCGGCGGCCATGCGCGCTGCTCGACCTGCCGTGTCGAGGTGAAAGTCGGGATCGACGGCTGCGCGCCACGGACCAGTGCCGAACTGTCGCTGGCCGAGCGGCTTGGGTTCGACGACACATTGCGGCTTGCGTGCCAGACAGTCGCGCAGACCGATCTGACCATTCGTCGTCTGGTGCTCGATGACGACGACATCGCGCTCGTGGACCAGCGACGCCGCGGGGCGGCCGGCACGGCGGTCGGCGAAGAGCGCGAACTGGCGATCCTGTTCTCCGACATCCGCGGATTCACCTCGTTTTCCGAGGCGCTTCCGCCCCACGATGTCGTGCACGTGCTCAATCGCCATTTCCATGCCATGGGGCCGCCGATCGCCCGGTTCGGCGGTTACATCGACAATTACATGGGCGACGGCCTGATGGCGCTGTTCGGTTTGCAGGACGGCGAAGAGGACGTGGCATTGCGTGCCGTGCAGGCTGGCTTGGCCATGCTCGACGCGCTGGATGCGCTCAAGCCGTATCTGGAGACCGCATACGGTCGCAGCTTCGAAATGGGCGTCGGAATCCACTACGGCGAGGTCGTCGTCGGCAGCGTCGGCGCGATCGGGCGCGAGCGCGTGACCGCGATCGGCGATGCGGTCAATCTCGCAAGCCGCATCGAATCCGCCAACAAGATCGCGGGGACGCGCCTGCTGGTGTCTGCAACGGTCCGCGACCAGATCGGTCCGTTGTTGCGGATCGGTCGCTCGCTCAGCGTGCCGATCGCGGGCAAGAGCGGCGAATACAGACTGTGCGAGGTGCTCGGTCTGGCTTGAACGCCGCCGCACGATGGCTTGCGGCGAATGCAGGCGCGATGCCCGTGTGCTCGATGATCGAGAGTCGAAGACCGCTCCGGCGGTCGATCGTCCGCATCGCAACGCAAATTTTGCGCTCGCGTAACGTCGGGTTTATTGCCGCGCGGGTATGGTCGTTCACGGCGGTCGATCCGACACACGGCGTGATGCATGCAGGGGCCGTGCCGCACGTGCCGCCAAGCCCAGTCGAGCGGGTCGCGACATGCGACCCGCAGGAGGTTTGTCGATTGGTCACTCCCATCTCCGGAATGGAGAGCAGCGCAATGAAGCACGGCAGCGTTGGCATCCTCGACGATCTCGTTGCGACGGCACGCGACGGCAAGAGTTTCTACGAACATGCGGCGACCAGGGTCAGGAGCAGCAAACTCAGGACGCTGTTCGTCCGTACCGCGAATGTGAAGGGCGAGATCGTCCGGTGGCTTTCGGTCGAGACGCGCATGGGCGGCGACAGGTACGCGGAGACCGGCACGTGGGCCGGCGATTTCAACAGGCTCTATGCCGACGTTCGTGCCCATCTTGCGGACAGGAACTACACCTGTGTCGTGGTGCTGCTCGAGGAGTCCGAGGAGCAACTGCTCAAGGCGCTTTTCAGGGCCATTGTCGACGTCGACACGCCACCCCACGCGAAGGCCGTCATCGACCGCCTGCTGCCGGAAGTGCGGCATTGCCAGAAGCTCATGCGGGAGCAGAAGAACATCGCACTGAAGAAGGCCGCCTGAGCCCCCAGTGTTTGCCTGCCTGTCGGCACCGAATCCGAAGCCCGACATGACTCGCCGTTTCCAGGAGACTTTTCTGTCAAGGAGACTCTCGCAATGAACAGGATGATGCGCAATTCAAGTTCAAGCTTGCCCGGCCAACACCTGCACCAGTACCAGCACCAGGTGCACGACCCGTTGAAGTTCATGTTCGATCGCCTGCTGGATGGCGGCCTCTTCCAGGACGGACTCATCGACGACTCGTCCGTGGTCACCAGCCAATGGTCGCCACGGGTGGACATCAAGGAAGATGAAAACGCCTTCGTTCTCTACGCGGATATTCCCGGCGTCGAACCCGATGAGATCGAGGTGCAGATGGAGAACGGGTTGCTGACCATCAAGGGCGAACGCCATGAAGAGCAACGCGAGGAAACCGATCATTTCTCGCGTGTCGAGCGCCGTCACGGCAGCTTCCATCGACGCTTCGCGTTGCCGGACAGCGCCGATCCCGATGGCATCTCCGCTTCGGGGCACAACGGGGTTCTGGAGATCACGATCCCCAAGCGTCCCGAAACGACGCCGCGCCGCATCCGGGTAGGAGCCGCCAGGAACAACTAGCCGGTTGTCGATCATCTGGCAGAGAGGGGGAGAGGTCAGGCAATTCACGGCAACGGGCAGCCTGGCCTCTCCCGGAAAGCAATGGCACTGCCTCACGCAAGATTCCCCGAGCCCGTCGTTGTCCTGCTTCGCTGTCGGGAATCGCTTCGGCGAAGGCGGGAACCATCCCTGTCATCCAGGACCCTTGGCGCGAACCGCGACAGTCATTCGAAGTCCGGATCCGCCACGGCCGTCCGTCCTGAACGCTCCCTTGAGGGCCGGCCAGCGCATGCTCGGCCCGGTGATAGCCTTGCCACAGACCGAACGAGGCAAGGAGGGCCCAATGGACAACCGCATACGTCCGCTGTTCGTCAAGCCGACGCGAAGGCAGATCGCGCTCGAGCTGACGGCGGCACTGATTTCATCAAGGCCCGACCTGGTGGTCGGCGAGCTGTCCTTTGCCGCCCATGCAGCGGTCCAGCTGTATCGGCTGGTGCTGGGCGAAGCCAGGAAGCAATTGCCCGACACCGAGTGACCGCGTGTCCGGAATGGCGTGCGGGACCATCCGGACGCTCCAAACAGGAAACCCGCCATCCGGCGGGTTTCGAGAAGTTCGGCGTTTCCATTGAAAGTCCGGCCATGGATGGCCGGTATCGTGAAAGCGGCACGCCGAGAGGTTCAAGCCGTTCGGCGCGTGGCCAAGCTATCGAAGATGGACCTTCATGAAAATTTCAATCCCCGGCCATGGATGGCCGGTATCGTGAAGCCGGCATCCCCGAATGGCTCAAGCCGAGAGATGGCTGGCCGAACTATCGAAGACGGACCTTCATAAAACAACTGGTGCCCAAGAGAGGACTCGAACCTCCACGGTTTTACCCGCTAGTACCTGAAACTAGTGCGTCTACCAATTCCGCCACCTGGGCAGGTGTCGCGCGCAGCGAGCCGCATAGGTTAGAGATCGGGGCATTCCTTGTCAATTCGGGCCGCGTCGAATCGCCGCGACGTGTACCATTCCAGCCATGAAAAAGAAACCCAGTCGGGCCGAGCGCAAAGCGGCGAAGGGCGCGGCGCTGCCGCCGTGGATGCCCGAGAGCCTGGTATCGCAGGGCCAACCCAAACCATCGCGCGATCGTTCTCCGCAATCCGGAGCACCCAGGCCGCAAAGCCGCGCCTCGAATGCCGATGCATCGAAGGCTCGCGGCAACGATCGGAAATCCGGATATCGGGCGCCACCGGGCCCGCCGCCGATTCCTTCCGGCCCATCGCCACGACACGACCCCCATGCCATCCGTGAAGCGGGCCGCTACGAAAGACCCATCGCGAGCCGCGAAGCCATTCTCACGTTGCTCGCCGACAGCAAGGGGCCGCAGACGGTCGAGAACATCGCGAGCGCCCTGGAGCTGACCGACACCGATCTGCTCGAAGCCCTCGACAAGCGCCTGGCCGCGATGCTGCGCGACGGGCAGTTGATCGTGAACCGTCGCGGCGGCTACGCCGTTGCGCGCAAGCTCGACCTCATCCCCGGCACGGTGATCGCCAACCCCGAAGGTTTCGGGTTCCTGCGTCCGGAAGGCGGTGGCGACGATCTGTTCCTGCCACCGAACGAGATGCGCAAGGCGATGCATGGCGACCGCGTGCTGGCCAGCGTCACCGGCGTGGACTGGCGCGGCCGTCGGGCAGGTGCGGTCGTCGAGGTGCTCGAACGCCGCGTCAGCCGCGTCACCGGGCGCTACGCACAGCGCGATGGCATCGGCTACGTGATGCCCGACGACAAGCGCGTGCTGCAGGACATCATCATTCCGCCGGGCGCGAGCGCCGGTGCGCGCGAGGGCCAGTTGGTCGTATGCGAACTCGCGCCGCGCGTGGAAGGCGGCGCTGGGTCCGGCCGGCAGCTTTTCGGCCGCGTGCTGATCGTGCTCGGCGACAAGCTCACCCCGTCGATGGTGGTCGAGGCGGCGATCCACGGGCACGGTATCCCGCACGAATTCCCGCAGGCCGTGCTCGACGAAGCCGCGACGATCCCGCTGGAAGTCGATGCGCGAACGGCAGCGTTGCGCGCCGACATCCGCAATCTGCCCCTGGTCACCATCGACGGCGAGGATGCGAAGGACTTCGACGACGCGGTGTTCTGCGAACCGAACCGCGAGGGCTTCCGCCTCGTCGTCGCGATCGCCGACGTGTCGTCCTACGTGAAGCCCGGCACGCCGCTCGACGAGGAGGCGCAATTGCGCGCGACCTCGGTGTATTTCCCCGGCTTCGTCGTGCCGATGCTGCCGGAGACGCTGTCGAACGGCATCTGTTCGCTGAAGCCCGAGGTCGACCGGCTGTGTTTCGTCTGCGACATGCAGGTCGATCGCGCGGGCGAGGTGACGCGGTCGCAGTTCTACGAAGCGGTGATGCGCTCGCACGCGCGGCTGACCTATACCGAAGTCTGGAACGCGATCGGCGAGGGCATTCCCGATGAGGCCGCCGCGAACGCGCGCGCGAAGGTCGGCGCGCTGCTGCCGCAGATCGAGCGCCTCCAGGATCTTTACCGGATCCTCGACAAGGCGCGCACGAAGCGCGGCGCGATCGAGTTCGAGTCCGGCGAAACGCGTTTCGTGATCGGCCCTGCCGGCGAGGTCGTGCAGGCCGGCATGCTGGTGCGCAACGACGCCCACAAGCTGATCGAGGAATGCATGATCGCGGCGAACGTGCAGGCCGCGGCCTTCCTGCACGAGCACCGCATCCCGGCGCCGTACCGCATCCACGAGCGGCCGCCGGAGAACAAGTACGCCGAGTTGCTGGAATTCCTGATGGAATTCAAGCTCACCATGCCGCCATGGGGCAAGGTCGACCCGCGCGATTTCACCGCGCTGCTGAAGAAGATCCGCGAACGCCCCGATGCCGCGTTGCTCGAATCGGTGCTGCTGCGCTCGCAAAGCCTGGCCGTGTATTCGACCGACAACCACGGCCACTTCGGCCTCGCGCTGGCGGCCTACGCGCACTTCACCTCGCCGATCCGGCGCTATCCCGACCTGCTGGTGCACCGCGCGATCAAGCACGCGCTCGCCGGCGGCACCGCCGACACCTTTGCGTACACGCCGCATGCGATGGAACACCTGTCGCTGGAGAGTTCGGAGAAGTCGCGCCGCGCCGACGAGGCCTCGCGCGAGGTCGACGAACGCTATCGCGCCGCATGGATGGAGCAGCACGTCGGCAGCAGCTTCGATGGCGTGATCAGCGGGGTGACCTCGTTCGGCCTGTTCGTCGAACTGGCCGAATCGAAGGTCAATGGCCTGATCCACGTCACCCAGTTGCCGAACGACTATTACCACTTCGATCCGATTCGCAAGACGTTGAAGGGTGAACGCCGTGGCGTCGAATACCGCCTCGGCGATCCCGTGCGCGTGCTGGTGCTGCGCGCGAGCGTGGAGGACCGGCGCATCGATTTCCGCCTCGTCGAGGATGCGGACGGCAGGGCCAATGTCTCGGGTGGCGCCGGAGCGAACACGCGGGCCGGCGCGCGCAAGGCATCGGAAACCAGCGGTACGCTGAAGGCGCCCAGGCGCAGGGAGAGTCGCCGATGAGCGCAGGACAGTGGATCGCCGGCATCAACGCGGTCGCTGCGGCGCTCGAGCACGATCCCGACCACGTGCTCGAAGTGCTGATCGAAGCCGGTGGCAAGAACACCCGCCTCACCGATATCGAGCAGCGCGCCCAGCAGCTCGGTATTTCGGCGCGTCGGGTAGCGTTGAACTCGCTCGACGGCATCGCCGGCGGCCTGCGCCACCAGGGCGCGATCGCGCGCTACGTCGGCGCGCGCAGCCACGAGGACGCGGATCTTCCGGTGCTGATCGAAGCTGCGGGACAGCACGCGCTGCTGCTGGTGCTCGACGGCGTGCAGGACCCGCACAACCTCGGTGCCTGCCTGCGCAGCGCGGCGGCGGCCGGCGTCACCGCCGTGGTGATCCCGAAGGACAAGTCCGCACCGGTCAACGCCACCGTGCGCAAGACCTCGTCCGGCGCCGCCGACCGCGTGCCCGTCGTGCGCGTCACCAACCTCGCGCGCGCGTTGAAGGCGATCCGCGATGCCGGTGTCTGGGTGTATGGACTTGCGCGCGAGGAGGGCGGTTCGCTTTACTCGCTCGACCTGCGCGGGCCGGTCGCGCTGGTGCTTGGCGGCGAAGCCGAAGGGATGCGCAGGCTCACCCGCGAAAACTGCGATGCGCTCACGCATATCCCGATGCCGGGCATCGATGCCAGCGGCGGCGTGGAGAGCCTCAACGTCTCCGTCGCGACCGGCGTGGCCCTGTTCGAGGCCGTGCGTCAGCGCGCGGGAAAGAAAGCGTGAACCTGCAACTGCAATGGTGGGACTGGGTCGGCCTCGCCGGCACCGTGGCGATCCTGCTCGGCTTTTTCCTGCTGCAGACAGGCAAGCTGCATGGGCAGGGCATCGTGTTCCAGTTGATGAACCTGCT
>DATHOV010000112.1:0-2749 GCA_035484515.1 Lysobacteraceae bacterium | reverse complement strand
ATTGAGCGACTGGCGTGGCATCCGACGTGATCGAGCGGACGGCCCTCGCTGGAGAAAGCCGGGTGACGCGGGCGGGAGTGTCTCTGAGCAGGGTGGTCAGCGGCGGCACGCGTGCCGAACAGGCGCGACCAGTGGTATCCGCGCCGCAAGAATGGCCCGTGTCGCCGATGGCGAATGGGCAGAATGGCGGTGGGCGTCACAGTGGTCCGTCCCGCAGCAAGAGAGGGAAGTGAACTTGGTCACGCCGGCCGTTCCGGAGGAACCATGTCCAAATGCATTGACCGTAGTTTTGCGCTGCTGCTGGCACTCGCGTTGTGCGCGCCTGCCTTCGCCGATGCTCCTGTGCCGGCGCCGGGCGCGAGTCCACGAATCGATGCCATCAAGAAGGCCGGCGTGCTCCGGGTCGGCGTGCTCGCGAACGCGCCCTGGCTGGTGGAGAACACGACGGGGCGAGGTGATGCGTGGAGCGGTCCCGCGTGGCTGCTCGCCAACGAATACGCCAAGCGCTTGAGTGTGAAGCTTGAGGCGGTTCCGGTAAGCCACGAGACCAAGGTGCCCGTGCTCGCATCGAACCAGGTCGACATTTCGGTGACGCCGCTGGCCGAAACGGCCGACCGGCTGAAGGTCGTCGACTTCGTGATCTACTCCAGCACCAGCGTGTGCATGTTCGGTCTTGCCTCAAATCCTAAATTTGCGAGCGCGAAGAGCGTCGACGACCTCAACAAGCCCGAGATCACCATTGCCTATTACACCGGTGGCGGCGAGGAGGGATGGGTGAAGGAACGTTTCCCGAAGGCTCAGTTGCGCGGTGTCGCCGGCTCGGGCGTGGCGCCGGTCGAGGAAGCGATGGCCAAGCGCGCGGATGCGGTGCCCATCAACCGCGTTCCGTGGGTGGCGATGGGGCGGAAACTCAAGCAGCTCGCCGTGCTTCCGAAAGAGAACAACTGCCAGAACAGCACGGAGAAGGCGGCTCCGGTAGGCATGGCCATCGACAAGAACCAGCCAGCCTTCCTGCAATGGACGCGCGCGGTCGAAAAAGAAATGGAGCCGCAGCTCAAGAAGGATGAAGCGCGTGTCATTGATACGATGAAGTAGGCGGCGCCGGCGATCCCGCCGTCATCCGATGGAATTCGACTTCGCCGTCATCGGCGACCACTGGCAATTCCTCGCCTACGGCGTCTGGATCACGATCCTGCTGTCGGCGGTCTCCGGCTTCACCAGCCTGGCCGCGGGCCTGGTCATCGCGCTTCTTCGCCTGTATGGCCCTGGTTGGCTGGGCGTTCCGTGCGTGCTCTACATCGACTCCATGCGTGCGATTCCGGTGCTCGTGGTCCTGGTGTGGACCTTCTTCGCATTGCCTATCGTAGCCGGCGTCACGATGTCCCCATTGACCGCCGCGCTTATCGGCTTGACCGTCCATCTGGCGGCCTACGCCGCGGAGATCGTGCGCGCCGGCATCGAATCGGTTCGGCCGGGACAGACGCGCGCAGCGCTGGCGCTCGGCATGTCCCGCGCTCAGGTCGTGCGACGCATCCTGCTTCCGCAGGCAATCGTGCGCATGCTGCCGGCATTCGGCTCGCTGTTGTCGGTCACCATCAAGGACACCGCGATCGCTTCCGTGATCGCCGTCCCGGAGCTCATGCGCCAATCCGAAACGGTGGCGGGACAGAGCTTTCAGCCGATCGAGGTATTCAGTTTTGCGATGCTGCTGTACTTCCTGATGCTCTTTCCCGTTACGCGCGGCGTCGACCGCTTCTATCGCCGCGTTGCACATCTGGGCAGGTCGTGACATGTGCAGGCGCTACCGGCGATGACGCTCGATTGGTCCGTGGTGTGGCAGCATCGCGATGCGCTGATCGCCGGCACCGCGACGACCTTTCTGCTCACGATTGCGACGATGGCCATCGCGGTCCCCTGCGGGATCGTCGTCGCCGTTCTTCGCCTCTACGCTTGGCGCCCGGTGCGCGCGCTTGCGACCGGTTACGTCGAGCTTTTTCGCAACCTGCCACTGATCCTGGTCGTGTATTGGGCGTTCTACGTGCTGCCGATCCTGACGGGCCTCGGGCTCTCGCCACTCGCAACCGGCCTCGCGGCGCTGTCGCTGAACGTGACGGCGTACAACGCCGAGACCTTTCGCGCAGGCATCAACTCCATTCGCCGCGGGCAAGTCGAAGCGGCGATGGCGCTCGGAATGACGCGTGCACAGGCGTTGCGAAGGGTTATCGTGCCGCAGGCGCTGCGACGAATTCTGCCGGTGCTCGCGAGCACTTGGGTGTCGCTGTTCAAGGATACGTCGCTGGTGTCGGTGATTGCGGTGACCGAGCTCGCCTACGTCTCGATGCAGGTGCGAGCGCAGACGTTCCGGGTGCTGGAAATGCTGACCGCTATGGCGGGGCTGTACTGGCTGCTCGGGTATCCACAGGCCAAGCTCGTCGACTGGATGCAGCGGCGCATGAAGGTGACGGAATGAACGCACCGGTTGCGGGACGCGCGAAAGCTGCCGGGGCGAAGATCATTCGTTACCTCGACGTGGTGAAGCGCTACGGCGATTTCACGGCACTGCTGGGCGTGTCGCTCGACGTACATGCTGGTGAAGTCGTGTGCTTGATCGGTCCCTCGGGCTCGGGCAAGTCGACTCTGCTCCGCTGCACCAACGGCCTCGAGACGCTCGACGGCGGCGATATCGAGTTCGAGGGCGCACGCCTCCCGCGCGACGAGCATGCGCTGCGCGCCGTGCGCCAGCGGATGG
>DATHOV010000111.1:0-4325 GCA_035484515.1 Lysobacteraceae bacterium | reverse complement strand
CAACGAGATCCAGCGCCTCGTGCTGCTGGTCGTCGCCACCCTGCTCACCGCGGTCGTCGTGTACCGCATCCAGCGCCTGGTGATGCTCTCGGGCACCGACACCCTGACCGGACTGCCGAACCGTTCCTACCTCGTCCATCGCGTGCCGCAGCTGATCGAGGAATCGCGCAAGGGCGACACCTCGATCACCCTGGCGATCATCGACCTCGACTACTTCAAGCGCATCAACGACCTGTACGGCCACCCGGTCGGCGACCGCGCGCTGCGCCATGTCGTGGTCGTGTTGCGCAACGAACTGGCCGAGGACGAGGCGCTGATGCGCGTCGGCGGCGAGGAATTCGTGCTGATCATGCGACGCTCGATGGGGCCGGCGTGGGAACGCATGGAGGCCCTGCGCAAGAAGGTGGCTTCCACGCCATTCAAGCTCGAAGAGGATGTCACCGTCAGGCATGGCGAAGGCGGGAACACCTGCACGCTGACCTTTTCCGCGGGGCTGGCGAGCTGCCCGGTCGACGCGCTCGACATGTCGCACCTGCTGCGCCGCGCCGACCAGCGCCTGATCAAGGCCAAGCAGGGCGGCCGCAACCGCGTGGTGGCGCGCGAGTGAAACGCGCGCAGTGCGAACATATCCGGAGTCCGACCACGATGGAGCCGATTCCTTGAGCCTGAAAGCGCGCCTGATCCTGATGAGCTTTCTCCAGTTCTTCATCTGGGGGGCGTGGCTGCTGACCATCGGCGCCTACTGGTTCCAGAACCGCCACTGGTCGGGCGCCGGATTCGGCGCGATCTTCTCGACGATGGGCATCGCCTCGATGTTCATGCCATCGCTGGCAGGCATCGTCGCCGACAAGTGGATCAACGCCGAAAGGCTCTACGGCCTGCTCCAGATCGGCGGCGCGATCGTGCTGTTCGCCGTGCCGATGGTCGACAATCCGACCACCATGTTCTGGGTCATGCTGTTGAACATGGCCTTCTACATGCCGACCCTCTCGCTGGCGATCGCCGTTGCCTACAACGCGCTCAAGAGCGACGGCCAGGACGTGGTGCGCGACTTCCCGCCGATCCGGGTATGGGGGACTGTCGGTTTCATCGTGGCGCTGTGGACGGTGAGCCTGCTGCATCTGGAAACATCGTCCGGCCAGTTCTACGTCGCCTCCGGTGCGTCGCTGCTGCTGGGCCTGTACGCGTTCACCCTGCCGCCCTGTCCGCCGCGCATGGGCAAGACGGAGTCGAACCGATCCCTGCTCGACGCGCTGGGGCTGACCTCGTTCAAGCTGTTCCGCGATCCGAACATGGCGGTGTTCCTGCTCTTCGCGATGCTGCTCGGTGCGGCACTGCAACTGACGAACGCCTATGGCGACACCTTCCTGCACGACTTCGCGAACGTCGATGCGTACAAGGACACCCTCGCGGTGAAGTATCCCGCGATCATCATGTCGATCTCGCAGATCTCGGAAACGCTGTTCATCCTTGCGATCCCGTTCGTGTTGCGCAACTTCGGCATCAAGCGCGTCATGGTGATCAGCATGGCCGCGTGGGTGCTGCGCTTCGGCCTGTTCGCCTACGGCGATCCGGCCGGCGGGCTGTGGATGATCGTGCTGTCGTGCATCGTCTATGGCATGGCGTTCGACTTCTTCAACATTTCCGGCTCGCTGTTCGTCGAAGCCCAGAGCGACCCGAAGATCCGCGCCAGCGCGCAGGGCCTGTTCATGGTGATGACCAACGGCATCGGCGCGATGCTCGGCAGTTCGATCTCCGGCATCGTGATCGACCGGTTCTTCACCCATGCCGACGGCAGCAAGGACTGGCATGGCATCTGGCTGTCGTTCGCGGCGTATGCGCTGGCGATGACCCTGCTGTTCGTGCCGCTGTTCCGCTATCGGCATGACCGCACCGCGACGGCGGTTCCGCAGGGCGTGCATTGAGCGGACGCGCGACATGATCGAACCGCCCGAAGTCGTCGTCGTCGGCAGCTACGTCCAGGACCATGCCTGGTTCTGCGACACGTTCCCGCGCGACGGCGAGTCGCGGCGCGCGAACGGCTTCAACACCGGACCGGGCGGCAAGGGATTCAACCAGGCGATCGCCTGCCATCGGCAGGGCGTCGGCACCGTGTTCGTCGGCGCGATCGGCGACGATCATCTCGGCAGGATCGCGCAGGACTTCGCCGGACGGGAAGGACTCGATGCGCGTTGGCAGATCGTCGGCGATGCACCGACCGCCGCATCGAGCATCCTCGTCGATGCGCGCGGCGCGAACCGGATCGTGGTGAACCTCGGCGCGAACGAGCGCCTCGAACCCGCCTTCGTATGCGAGCAGCTCGCGGGCATGACCGGTGCGCGCATCGTGCTGTGCCAGCTCGAGAACGGCCTCGACACGATCGCCGCCGCGCTCGATGCCGCCACCGCGTGCGGCGCCCTGCGCATCCTCAATCCGGCGCCGATGCATCCATCGCTCGATCCCGCGATGCTCGGGCAGGCCGATATCCTCACTCCGAACGAGACCGAGTTCGCCCTGCTCTGCAGGCATTGCGGTCGCGACGGCGTCGATCCGGACGCGCTGGCCGCTCTCGACGATGCCAGCCTGCACGCGCTGGCGCGATCGCTTCCGGTACGCACCGTCGTGATCACGCTGGGTGCGCACGGCTGCTTCGTCTCGCATGCGCAGACCTCCGCCACGAAGGTCGGGCATGGCGACGCAGAACCGTTCTATCGCATCGCCCCCGAAGCCGTCCGCGCGATCGACAGCACCGGCGCCGGCGACGCCTTCAACGGCGCACTTGCGGCGGCCTTGCTGCGCTTCGACGGCGAACCCTTCGTCCAGGCGGTACGTCATGCCAACCGCGCTGCGGCGCTTTCGACCGAGACCATCGGCACCGCGCCGGCGATGCCGACCTTCGCAGCGGTCGTGGCGCGCTTTGGCCACATCCATGCAAGCGCGTAGTCTGGCCCTGCCAGCAGCGGAACCCGATCCATGGACCTGCCATCGTCGAACGTCATCGCCGTGAGCTTCCTGGCCATCGAGGCGACGATCTCGCTGACGCGCAGGCCGCTGCCCAACGCGCAGGGCAAGGACCGCGGCACCTTCCAGTTGATCTGGATCGCGATCACCGTGGCCATCGTGCTGGGAATCTGGGCCGGCATCGCCATGCCCGGCGCGCGGCTGCCGGCGGCCGCAGCGATCTATCCGGCGGGATTCGCGCTGTTCGTGCTCGGCGTCGGCGTGCGCCTGTGGTCGATCTGGACGCTGGGCCGCTTCTTCACCGTGCAGGTCGCGATCGCGAGCGACCACAGGCTGATCGAGAACGGCCCCTACCGCCTGCTGCGGCATCCCTCCTACACCGGATCGCTGATGATGTTCGTCGGTTACCTGGTCTGTTTCGGCAACCTGCTGACGATGGCCATCGTGCTCATCGCCGTGCTCGCGGTCTTCGTCCGCCGCATCCACGTCGAAGAAGCCGCGCTCGCCGATGCCTTCGGCGATGCCTGGCGCGACTACGCGCGGCGCACCTGGCGGCTGGTGCCATTCGTCTACTGAGCGTCTTCGCGACACGCATCGTGCGAAAATGAGCGCATGCGCATCGGCCCCTACCTGATCGAACCCAACGTCGTGCTCGCGCCGATGGCTGGCGTCACCGACAAGCCGTTCCGGCTGCTGTGCAAGCGACTCGGCGCGGGATTGGCGGTCTCGGAAATGACCACGTCCGATCCGCGTTTCTGGACGACGCGCAAGTCGATCACGCGGATGGATCATGTCGGCGAACCTTCGCCGGTGTCGGTGCAGATCGCTGGCACGGTTCCCGAAGTGCTCGCCGAAGCGGCGCGCCACAACGTCGAGCACGGCGCGCAGATCGTGGACATCAACATGGGTTGCCCGGCGAAGAAGGTGTGCAACGCCTGGGCCGGTTCGGCGCTGATGCAGGACGAGGCGCTGGTCGCGCGCATCCTTTCGGCAGTCGTGAACGCCGTAGACGTCCCGGTGACCTTGAAGATCCGCACCGGCTGGGATCGCGAACACCGCAACGCGCTCGCCATCGCGCGCATCGCCGAGGACTGCGGAATCAAGGCGCTCGCCGTGCACGGGCGCACGCGCGACCAGCAGTACACGGGGCATGCCGAATACGACACGATCGCCGCGGTGAAGGCATCGGTGCGGATTCCGGTGCTCGCCAACGGCGACATCGACTCGCCGCAACGCGCGAAGTACGTGCTCGACCACACCGGCGCCGATGCGGTGATGATCGGCCGCGCCGCGCAGGGGCGGCCGTGGATCTTCCGCGAGATCGCGCATTACCTGGCGACCGGGCAATCGCTGCCGGAACCATC
>DATHOV010000110.1:0-4074 GCA_035484515.1 Lysobacteraceae bacterium | reverse complement strand
CCTGCACGCCGGCATTGACGCGATCGAACGTGTCCTTGAAGCGGCCGCGCGTTTCGCGGTCGATCTTGCGGATCGCCGACTCGAGCGTCTCCAGCGCGCTGGTCAGGTCGTCGTTCTGCGCATCGAGGTATTGCTTGCGCTCGGACTGCTCGCCGTACTCCTGGATCGCGGCGAGGTTGACCGGTTCCAGGCGCTTGATCTTCGCATCGAGGTCGAGCAGCGCCTTCTGCGCGGCATCGACATCAGCGCCTTCGGGCAGCGCTTCGACGACCGCCACCAACTCCAGCCCGGCATCGGCGATCGCGCGCGCATGCTGCTCGGACTTCATCGCGAGCATCTGCTCGTCGAGCTGCCGGCGGGCCATCGACTCGCGCTGTGCGAGCGCCTGCTGGTCGCGCTGCTGGCGCGTGTGTTCGTGTGCGCGCAATTCGGCGTCGATCGCCTCGAGCGCCGTGCGCGCGACCGTGAGGTCCTTCTCGACCACGACGCGCTGTTCGAGGCTGGCCTGGCGAGCGGCTTCCATCCCTTTCACCGGAGCATCGCCATCGGCGAGTTGCGCGGCGAGTTCGCGCAGGCGTCCATCGAGTTGCTCGCGCTGGTTGTGCATGCGCTCGAGCGCCTGGCCGAGCGCGAGCATGCGAGCGCGTTGCGATTCGAGGACAAGGGCGGTGCGGTGGGCGGTTTCGCGCGCCTCGCGTGCGGCGCTGCGCGCCTGGTCCACCTGTAGCGCGCGTTCGCTGCGTTCGTCGTCGAGTCGCTGACGCATGGTTTCGTGCTCGCCCATGCCGGCGACAGCGGTTTCCAGCCGCGCGCGCGCTTCGCTCGCGTCGGCATGCGCCTGCTGCAGGGTTTGCGCGAGTTGCGCGAGTTCGGCATCGAGTTTCTGCGAACGCGCGCTCGCCGAATCCAGCCGGCCCTGCTGGCTCTGCAACTGGCCGGCGAGTTCGGCGACGCTGCGGTGCGCGAGATACAGCGCGCGTTGCGCGTCCTCGCGTTGCTGTTCGGCCTCGAGCAGGCGCGCGCGCGCGGACGCCTGCGCCTCGATGAGGTCCGCTTCGCGCCTGGCAAGGATCACGATCTCCATGCGCAGATGCTGGATCTCGCGTTCGCGCAACAGGCTTCCGTGTTGCGCCTCGCCGCTGCGCAACACGCGCGCCCAGCCGGGGCCGATCCATTCGCCGGCGCGGGTGACCGCCGCTTCGCCATCGGCGAGCGAAGGCAGCACAGCCTGCGCCGCGGCGATGTCTTCCACGCAATGCACGCGCGCAAGGATCCGGCGCGCCGCGAGCGGCCCCTGCACCTGTGCGGCGAGCGATCCGGCCGGCACGTCCAGCACGCCATCGGCCGCATCCATCAGCGCGATGCGTCCGTCCGACAATGCAGTCAAAGCCGGCAGGTGAGCGTCGATGCCTTCGACAGTGACCGCTTCGAGCAGACGTGCGAGCACGGTTTCGACCGCGACTTCCCAGCCGCTCGCGACCTGCAATCGTTCGCCCAGCCGCGTCGCCGAATCGAGTCCGCGTTCCTTCAACCATGCGCGGCCTGCGCCGGATTCCTGTCCGAGCGCGGCGTGCTGCAGGGTTTCAAGCGAACCGAGCTTGCCGCGCGCGGCCTGCAACTGCTGGCGCAGCGCGGCCAATTCGGCCTGCTGCTCGCGCTCCTTTGCCTGCAGATCGGCCAGCGCCTGCTTGCGTGCTTCGAGTTGCGCCGTCTGCGCATCGAGTGCGCCGCGTTGCGCGTCGTGCGATGCGCGCGTGTTGTTCAATGTCTCGCCAAGCGCAGTCAGGTCGAGACCGGCACGCTCGCCCGTCAGCGCATCGCGGCGCCGTGCCGATTCGAGCAACTGGCGATCGAGGTAATCGATACGCGTGCGTTCGACCTCGGCTGCGCGCGCAACTTCGGCATGCGCGCTCGTGCACGCGTTCCAGCGCTGCTGCCAGTCCGCAAGAGCGGATTCTGCGACACGCAAGGCGTCCTGGTGCGCAGCGTCACGCTGGGACAGTTCGGCCAGCGACGGCTCGGCCGCGGAAACCTCAATGCGCAGGGACTCCAGTTGCGCGACATCGCCATCGATCAGGCCGACCAGTTCGTCGAGTTCCCTGCGTGCCTGGTTGCGCGCCTGTTCGAGCCGCTGCGCGAGCTCGCGCTGGTGCTGGATCTGCTGCTCGACGCGGGCGATCTCGCCGCTCACGCGATACACCGCCGACTGCGCCTGGTTCATGCGCTCGCCGGCTTCGGCGTGGCGGCTGCGACCGGCTTCGATCTGCGCTTCGGCCTGGCGCTGGTCCGCGAGCAGCGATTGCAGTTTCGTCTCGTCGCGCGCGAGGTCCGCGCGCAGAGCTGTCAGTTCCGCATCGAGACGACGGTATTCCAGCGCATGCAGTTGCGCCTCGCGGTCGCGCTGGTCGAGCTTGAGCTGCTGGTACTGCTCGGCCTGGCGTGCCTGGCGGCGCAGGTGTTCGATCTGCTTGCCGACCTCCTCGCGCAGGTCCTTGAGGCGGTCGAGGTTCTCGCGCGTATGACGGATGCGCGTCTCGGTTTCCTTGCGGCGCTCCTTGTACTTGGAGATGCCGGCCGCCTCTTCCAGGTACACACGCAGGTCCTCGGGACGCGCGTCGATGATCTGCGAGATCATCCCCTGCTCGATGATCGAGTAGCTGCGCGGGCCGAGGCCGGTACCGAGAAACAGGTCGGTGATGTCACGCCGGCGACAGCGCGTGCCGTTGAGGTAATAGGTGCTTACGGAGTCACGATTGACCGTGCGCTTGACCGAGATCTCGTTGAAGCGCGCGAACTCGCCGCCGACCGCGCCGTCGGAGTTGTCGAAGACCAGCTCGACCAACGCCTGGCTGACCGGCTTGCGCGAGGACGAGCCGGAGAAGATCACGTCGGTGAGGTTGTCGCCGCGCAGCCGGCTGGCCGAACTCTCGCCCATCACCCAGCGCACTGCGTCGATGATGTTGGACTTGCCGCAACCGTTCGGGCCTACCACGCCGGTCAGGTTGCCCGGCAGATGCAGGGTCGTGGGATCGACGAAGGATTTGAAACCGGCGAGCTTGATCGTGGATAAACGCATGGGGGCCGCGGTCAGGGCTCCGCGACCGACCACCGCTGGAATTCTGCGGCCTGCCCGTCGCGGGCGGATTTACGAAGATTGCGGGGCTGAGCCGGCGCTGTACTGCGGCTGGCCTCGCCGGGGTGGTCAGTATAACAGCGCAGCCCTTCAGGACTGTGCGCTTTCGCCAGGCGCCAGCGCCATGATCGACAGGGCGTGGATGTCGGTCTGCATCAACTCGCCCAATACCGCATAGACCTTCCTGTGGCGCGCGACAGAGCCGAGACCAGTGAACACCCCGCTGACGATCCGCAGCGCGAAATGCCCGCGCCCGTCGCGCGCGCCGGCGTGGCCGGCGTGCTTGTGGCTCTCATCGATCAGCTCGACCTCGATGGGCGCCAATGCCGCGAGCGCGGCGCGGATACGCTCAGCGCGCGTTCCCTTGTCGCCGATGGCGGCTGCGCTCACGGCAGAACCTGCCGGAACGGGCGCACATCGACCTTCTCGTACACGCCGGCAGCAAGATAGGGGTCGGCATCGGCCCAAGCCTGCGCGTCCTGCAACGACGCGAATTCGGCGACGATCAGGCTGCCGGTAAATCCCGCCGGACCCGGGTCCGCGGAATCGATAGCCGGAAACGGGCCGGCCAGGACCATGCGTCCGGCGTCGCGCAGCGCGTGCAGGCGCGCCAGATGCGCGGGGCGCGCCGACATCCGCGCGGAGAGCGAATCGGGGCGATCGAATCCGACGATGGCATACAACATGCGCGCCTCCATGTGCTCAGCTGCAGCGATGCAGGCATCATACCGACCGCATGCCCGAACGCCTCCTCGTCCATCCTGTCGATCCGCAACCGCGGTCGATCGCGCGCGCCACGACCTTGCTGCAGGCCGGTGGGCTGGGCCTGTGCCCGACCGACGCAGGCTACACCCTCGTATGGATGCTGGAATCGCGCGAAGCCGAAGAACGGGTCCGGCGGATGCGCGCGCTGGACACGAAGCATCCTTTCACCGTACTCT
>DATHOV010000109.1:0-2434 GCA_035484515.1 Lysobacteraceae bacterium | reverse complement strand
GCGGCGCTGGCCGCACTCGCCGACGAAACGCAACCGGCGCTGGTGTTCACCGATATCCGCATGCCGGGCATGGACGGGCTCGGCTTCCTCAACGCGCTCAAGGCGCGCGATCCGGAGCTGCCGGTGGTGGTGATGTCGGCATGGACCGACATCGCCTCGACCGCCGGTGCATTCCGCGGCGGCGCGCACGAGTTCCTTTCCAAGCCTTTCGATCTCGACGAGGCGGTCGCGCTGGCGCGACGTGCGTTGCCGGCCCAGACCGCGAGCGACGATGCATCCGCGTCCGCGCAGGCGGACGCAGCGGGCACGGCTGCGGACGACCACGCCCTGCTCGGCGACGCTACGGCGATGCGCGAGCTGTTCCGCGCGATCGGCCGGCTCGCGCAGGCGCCGTTGTCGGTGCTGGTCACCGGCGAGACCGGTACCGGCAAGGAACTCGTCGCGCGCGCCCTGCATCGCGAGTCGCCACGCGCGCGCAAGCCCTTCGTCGCGCTCAATACCGCGGCGATTCCCGCCGAGCTGCTGGAATCGGAATTGTTCGGCCACGAAGCCGGCGCGTTCACCGGCGCTACGCGGCGCCATATCGGACGCTTCGAGCAGGCCGACGGCGGCACGCTGTTCCTGGACGAGATCGGCGACATGCCGGCGCCGCTGCAGACGCGGCTGCTGCGGGTGCTCGCCGAGGGCGAATTCTTCCGCGTCGGCGGACGCGAGCTGATCCGCGTGGACGTGCGCGTGATCGCCGCGACCCACCAGGACCTCGAAGCCCTCGTCGCCGACGGCCGCTTCCGCGCCGACCTGCTGCATCGCCTCGACGTGGTGCGCCTGCGCCTGCCGCCGCTGCGTGAGCGGGCAGGCGATGTCGGCATGCTCGCCGCGCGTTTCCTCGCCAACGCCGGCGCGCGCTTCAACGCGCCCGCGAAGAAGCTTTCCGCCGACGCGCTGCGCCTGCTCGAAGCGCACGCGTGGCCCGGCAACGTGCGCGAACTGGAAAACCTGTGCTGGCGACTGGCTGCGCTTGCCCCGGGACAGTCCATCCGCACGGCCGATGTCCGCGCCTGCCTGCGCACCGCGCCGCGCGCAACCGGCAACGCCGATGCCGACGACTGGACGCAGCCACTGATCGCATGGACGCGCGCCGCGCTCGGCGACGGCCACGGCGACGTGCACGGTCGCGCCAAGCAGCGCTTCGAACAGGCCCTGCTCGCAGCCGCACTCGAACACACTGGCGGGCACCGCCAGCAGGCCGCCGAACTGCTCGGTCTCGGCCGAAACACGCTCACCCGCAAGCTCGGACGCAAGCACGAGCCGCCGGCTGGGTGACTGCGTACAGCCTTGGATCACCCGTATCGCGCTAGGATTGCGCCCTAAATCGATCAGGAGACTTGCATGCTGCGTTCCACCGTGGTTTCGACCTGCGCCCTCACCCTGGCCCTGGCGGGCTGCGCTTCCCATTCCGGCACCAAGCCGCCGAAACCGCCGAGGCATCCGATCGAGATCGCACTCGCTCCGGTGGGCGACAGCCGGGTCGAAGGAAAGCTCGAGGTCGTTGTGGTTCCGGACGGCGTGCGCATCCAGGGCACGATCACCGGGCTCGCACCCGGCAGCACGCACGGCTTCCACATCCACCAGCACGGCGATTGCTCGTCGTCCGATGCGAGCAGCGCCGGCGGCCACTTCAACCCGACCGCCACCGAACACGGCGATCCAGTGGCTCTCGTCCACCATGCGGGCGACATCGCAAACCAGCTCGCCGACGCGCAGGGCCGCATCGACGTCGACCAGACCGTGCACGGCGTGTCGCTCGATACCGGCACCAACGACGATGTGCTCGGCCGCGCGGTCGTCCTGCAGGACGGTCCCGACGACTACGTCACCCAGCCATCCGGAGGCTCCAGTGCGGCCATCGCCTGCGGCGTGATCCTCAAGAAAGACAAAGAGTAAGCCCGATGGCCGCCGCGCATGCCCCGCCCGCGGTTCGCGATGCGCGGCCGGACGACGCGGCGCTGATCGCGCGCTGGATGATCGCGATGGCGTGGGAGACCGAGCACAAGGAGCTCGATGCGGACACCGTCGCGCGCGGGGTGCGCACGGTGTTCGCGCAGCCCGCGCGTGGCCGCTATTTCATCGCCGAGCGCGATGTCGAAGGCGTTGCCGCATCCGTCGGCGTGCTGATGCTGACCCGCGAATGGAGCGACTGGCGCGATGGCGACTGGTGGTGGATCCAGAGCGTCTATGTCGATCCCGTGCATCGCCGCGGCGGCGCGTATCGCGCGCTGTACGCCCACGTGCATGCGCTCGCGCAGGCGACGCCGGAGGTGTGCGGGTTGCGGCTGTACGTCGAGCGCGGGAATGCGGATGCGCAGCGGACGTATGCGTCGCTGGGGATGGTCGATGCCGGATACGCGATTTTCGAGGAAGAGTTTGCGCGGCA
>DATHOV010000108.1:0-5059 GCA_035484515.1 Lysobacteraceae bacterium | reverse complement strand
CTCGTAAATGTGCAGGCCACGCTTGATGTCGGCCTCGGTGAAGCCTTCTGCGCGCAACGCGTGTTCGGGCAACTGCACTTCGCGCTTGCAGTCGTGCAGGCGGCGCGCGAGCCGCTGCGCGATCACCAGGGTGACCGAGGAGGTGATGTTGTACGGCGCAATGCCCATGTTCATCAGGCGCGAAATGGTCTGCGGCGCGTCGTTGGTGTGCAGGGTCGAAAGCACCAGGTGGCCGGTCTGCGCGGCCTTGATCGCGATCTCGGCGGTTTCCAGGTCGCGGATCTCGCCGACCATGATCACGTCCGGGTCCTGGCGCAGGAACGAGCGCAGGGCCGCAGCGAAGGTCATGCCCTTCTTGACGTTCATCTGTACCTGGTTGATGCCCGTCACCCGGATCTCGACCGGATCCTCGGCGGTGGAGATGTTGCGCTCCTCGGTGTTGAGGATATTGAGGCCGGTGTACAGGGACACGGTCTTGCCCGAACCTGTCGGGCCGGTGACCAGGATCATGCCGTAGGGCTTGTCCAGTGCTTCGAGGTAGAGCTGCTTCTGATCGTCCTCGTAGCCGAGCTTGTCGATGCCCAGCTTCGCAGCCGAGCTGTCGAGGATACGCAGCACCACCTTTTCGCCGAACAGGGTTGGGCAGGTGCTGACACGGAAGTCCATCGAGCGCGTCTTGGAGAGCACCAGCTTGATGCGTCCGTCCTGCGGCACCCGGCGCTCGGCGATGTCCAGCGAGGCCATGACCTTCAGGCGCGCGGCGATGCGCGTATTGAGCTTGACCGGCGCCTTGGCGACCGTGCGCAGGATGCCGTCCAGGCGCGTGCGCACCCGGAAGTCGGTTTCGTACGGCTCGAAATGGATGTCCGAGGCGCCACGCTTGATCGCGTCCACCAGCACCTTGTTGACGAATTTCACGACCGGCGTGTCGTCAGCCTTGTTCGGGTCGGCGGTTTCGGGTTCGTTGGCGTCGATGTCGCCGACTTCGAGGTTTTCCAAGCCATCGCTGTCGCCGTCGGACAGGGAGTCGCTGACGGTCAAGGCCCTTTCGGCCACGCGGCGCAGGGTATCCTCGTCGACCAGGATGGGTTCGACCATCAGGTTGGTGGCGAACTTGATCTCGTCGAGCGCGCGCGTGTTGGTGGGATCGGAGGTGCCGACGAACAGGCGGTTGCCGCGCTTGAACAGCGGCAGGACCGCATGCTTCTGCACCAGCTCCTCGCTGACGATCTTGGTTGCGGCCTGGGTCAGGTCGAGCGCATTGGCATCGAACAGCGGGATGCCGAACTCGAGCGAATTCGCACTGGCCAATTGGATGGCGGTGATCAGGCGCTTCTCGATCAGGTACTGCTGGACCGGCTTCTTCTCCTTCAGCGCCTCGTCCATCGCCTTGCGCGCATCGGGCTCGGCCAGCGCCCCGTCCAGCACCAGACGCCGGACTATGCCGGTGATGCCAACCAGATTGGCGGTGACAGCAGCGTTCATCCGTCCCCCAAAGTCCGGACCCATCGTTGAATCTACCGCAAAACGGCCCGTGGAAGTAGTCCGTCGCGCGACGGGCAAGCTGCGCTGGGTTAGGCTAGGGCGCTCCGGGCAGGTCGCCGGAATGACCGAAGCCAGGCCTGCGCGGAACTTCCCGTTGCCGGCCGACACAAGGAGCCTGCGTGGAGAACGAGCTGAGCATCGTGCTGCCTGCGAAGAACGAAGAGGCGGCGCTGACGCAGCTCCTGCCGCGATTGCGTTCGCACTACCCGCAGGCCGACATCCTGCTGGTCGACGACGGTTCGACGGATGCGACCGCGCGGATCGCCACCGATGCCGGCGTACGTGTCTTGAGCGCTCCCTACAGCATGGGCAATGGCGCCGCGATCAAGCGCGGCGCCGCTGCGGCGCGCGGGCGAGTAATCGTCTTCATGGACGCCGACGCCCAGCACGATCCCGCCGACATCGACGCGCTGCTGGCCAGGCTCGACCAGGGCTACGACATGGTCGTGGCCGCACGCGATGGCGAAGGCCAGGCCAGCCGCAGTCGCGGGCTGGCCAATGCGTTCTACAACCGGCTTTCGAGCTGGATGACCGAACACGAGATCCGCGACCTGACGTCCGGCTTCCGTGCGGTGCGCGCCGACAAGTTCCGCGAGTTCGCGCACCTGCTGCCAAACGGATTCTCCTATCCGACCACGATCACGATGGCGTTCTTCCGCAGCGCCTATCCGGTCGCCTACGTGCCGATCCGGGTCGGGCAGCGGATCGGCAAGAGCCATATCCGTCCGCTGCGGGACGGCGTACGCTTTCTGCTGATCATCTTCAAGATCGCCACGTTGTATTCGCCGCTGAAGCTGTTCGCGCCGGTATCCCTGGCGTTCTTCGGCCTGGGCCTCGGCAATTACATCTACACGTACGCGAGGTACCACCGTTTCACCAATATGAGCGCGCTGTTGTTCAGCGCCGGCGTGATCGTGTTCCTGATCGGGTTGATCTCGGAACAGATCACCGCACTGACGTATCGGCGCGATACCTGAGCCTGCGATCCATGACCGAGCCACCGGAAAAATTCGAATCGATCCGCGCGTTCTACGACGACGAGTACTACGCACGAGATCACGGCAAAGGCCGGCTACCCTGGCATTGCCGGAAGGTGGCGGACCGCCTGGGCGACTTGCGCGGACGCGCCGTCCTCGATGTGGCCTGCGGCACCGGCGAATGGCTGGACCATTTCCGCCATCGCGGCGCCAGGGTGGCGGGGATCGACCTGTCGCGCAAGGCGATCGAGGAATGCACGAAACGGATGCCGGACGGGGAATTCGTCTGCGGGCCGGCCGAAACCCTGCCGTTCGCCGACGGTCGGTTCGACCTGGTCACCTGCATGGGGTCGCTGGAGCATTTCCTGGACAAGCCGGGCGCGCTGGCCGAAATGAGGCGAGTCGCCAGGCCCGATGCCAGATACCTGATCCTGGTTCCGAACGCGGGCTTCCTCACCAGGAGGCTTGGCCTGTACAAGGGCACCAACCAGACCAAGGCGCGCGAGGATGTGTTCGATCTCGCCACCTGGAACCGGTTGTTCGAGGGGGCGGGATTGCGGGTCACCGAGAGGTGGCGCGACCTGCATACATTGTCCTGGCCCTGGATCTCGCAGGGCCGGTTCTGGGGATGGCCGGTGAGGGCGGCACAGGCACTTGCGCTCGCGACATGGCCGCTAACTTGGCAATATCAGGTCTACCACTATTGCGATGCCATCAACTAGGGAAGACAAGGGCAGCGAACGACTCCGTGTCCTGTTGATCACGCGCAACCTGCCGCCCCTGCGTGGCGGCATGGAGCGCCTGAACCTGCACATGATCCGGGAACTGGCCAGGGAATTCGACGTGGCGGTAGTCGGCCCGCAGGGGTCCCGTGCGCTGCTGCCCGATGCGGTTTCGCTCGTCGGGGTCGCAGCCGCACCGCTGTGGAAGTTCTTCGCCGGCGCTTTCTCGCGGGGTATCGCCGCCGCGCGCCGGTTTCGTCCAGACGTCGTACTTGCCGGCAGCGGCCTGGCAGCGCCGTTCGCGTGGATGGCGGCCCGATGCGCGCGCGCGCGCTGCGTCGTGTACGTGCATGGGCTCGACCTGATCGCCGAGCATCCGGTCTTCCGCTGGTTCTGGCGGCCCTTCATCCGTCGCGCCGACCAGTGCATCGCCAACAGCGCGAATACGGCTGCGCTCGCACGTTCGATCGGCATCGACGCGTGGCGCATCGTGATCGTGCATCCCGGCGTCGACATGCCGCCGGACGAAGCGGGGACGAACGACTTCCGCGCGCGCTTCGAGCTCGGCGAGCGCCCGCTGCTGTTGTCGGTCGGCCGCCTGATCGCGCGCAAGGGGCTGCTGGAATTCGTGGAGAACGCGCTGCCCGCGATCGCCGGCAGATTCCCCGATGTCTGCATGGTGGTGCTCGGCGACGAGACTCCCGAACTCCTGCAGGGCAGCAGTATCGGCCTCGGCGATCGCATCCGCGAACGCGCCGCCGCGCTCGGCATCGCCGGCAACGTGCGTTTCATCGGTCCGCAGGATGACGCAACACTCGCCGAAGCCTACCGCGCCGCCGATGCCCACGTGTTTCCCGTGCGTGACACGCCAGGAGACGTCGAAGGCTTCGGCATGGTGGCCGTCGAGGCCGCTGCGCACGGCCTGCCGACGGTGGCCTTCGCGGTGGGCGGAGTGCCAGACGCGATCCTGGACGGCATTTCCGGCCATCTGGTCGCTGCCGGCGACTACGCGCACATGGCCGAAAGAACCATGGAACTGCTCGAAGCTCGGGCCACGGCGCCGATGCGGGAGAGCTCGTGCGAATTCGCGAAGCGGTTCGAATGGACGAACTTCGGTACCCTGCTGCGCGAACACATCCGGAAGGCGGGCACCCAAGGTGGATGAAGTCGAGCGGCCGTTCGTCATGTCGGCGCGCCGGATCGTTCCGGCGCTTTTCCGCAGGCCTTCGCCGTGACGGGCGCTTCCGAAACCCTGGAAGCCAGCGATGCCTCGCAGCTCGTGCGTGACCCGCTGGTCAGCGTGCTGATGATCACCTACAACCATGCCGACTACCTGGCCGAGGCCATCGAGGGCGTCGTCTCGCAGCGGTGCGATTTCCCGTTCGAGCTGATCATCGGCGAGGACGCATCCAGCGATGCTACCCGCAGCGTCGCGCTGGAATACCAGCGGCGTTATCCGCAAATCGTCCGCGTGATCCATTCGCATGGGAATGTCGGCATGCTCGCGAACGCACGCCGGATCTTCGACCGGGCGCGCGGCGAGTTCGTCGCGTACTGCGAGGGCGACGACTACTGGTGCTTCCGCGACAAGCTCGCGCGCCAAGTCGAACTGATGAGGGACGATCCGCGCGTCAGCATCGTGCATGCCGACTGGGTGAGGGCACGTCTCACGGATGGACGGTGGAAGCTGGAGCCCGGATCGGTGCACCGCAGGGTGCCCCTGCCGCTGCTGCAGGGCGACATCTTCCGCACCTGGCACTACCCGAAGATCCTGCGCACCTGCACGGTGCTGGTGCGGCGCGAGACTATGCAGGC
>DATHOV010000107.1:0-4330 GCA_035484515.1 Lysobacteraceae bacterium | reverse complement strand
TCCGTCATGTTCTCAAGCCCTTCCTCGCGCTGGGTGGACGCCGCCACGATGTTGAACATCGACGACCCGGGCATGCCTTTGTCGAACAATGGCCCGACGTCCTTCTGGAGTCATTCGCTGGCGCGGCTGGTATACGAGAAGGCAGGATTGAAGATCACATCGGTCGAACGGATCGGGCGCACGTATGCCAGTGGGGCTTTCGTGGAGTATCTGGCCATCACTGCGCGCAGCCCCTAGCTTCTCCCGGACTGGACTGCCGAGACATGGCGACCCTCCCGTCTTCGTCCAGGCTCGCACTGGGCACCGCGCAGTTCGGGCTTTCCTACGGCATTGCCAATGCCGGAGGGCAGATGACTCTCAGCGAAGGCGCTGCCGTGCTGTCGCGGGCGCGCGAAGCTGGCGTTCGCACGCTCGACACGGCGATCGCCTACGGGGATAGCGAGCGCACACTGGGGTCCCTGGGTGTCGCCGATTGGGAAATCATCACCAAGTTGCCGACGATGCCGGACGACGCAAGGCCAGTCGTGGACTGGGTGCGCGGCCAGTTGTCGGCATCGATGTCGCGACTGGATACGCAGCGCATCCACGGACTCCTGCTGCACAGGCCCGCACAGCTTCTCGCTGCCGGAGGCAGGGAACTTTATCGGGCCCTGCTCGACCAGCGCGAAAGCGGTGGGGTGAAAAAAATCGGCATCTCGATCTACGGCCCCGATGAACTCGATCAACTGCCAGCCTCCATGAAATTCGACATCGTCCAGGCTCCGATGAATATCCTGGACATGCGCATGGTCCGTTCCGGCTGGGCGGATCGCCTGCAGGAAACAGGCTGCGAATTCCATGCGCGCTCGATCTTCCTTCAGGGGCTGTTGCTGATGCCCCCGACAGGCCGCCCGGGCCGATTCGATCGATGGCGTTCGTTGTGGCGAACGTGGGACGACTGGCTGAAGACGACCGGTCTTTCCGCGCTGCAGGCCTGCCTGCTGCACGCCCTGGGTACGTCCTGCGCCGACAAGCTGGTTGTAGGCGTCGACAATGTGGCGCACTTGTCCGGGATTGTTTCGGCGATGGAAGGCAAGCTTCCGCCGATCCCTGCAGACCTGGCCACCGACGATGTCGAACTGTTGAACCCCTCTCTCTGGCCGCGCGCATGAAGACCGTCGTCATCGTCCAGGCCCGCATGGGCTCGACCCGCCTTCCGAACAAGGTGATGAAGCCCATCGGCGGCATCCCGATGATCGAGCTGCTGCTCGCGCGCCTGTCCAGGGCAACCGAAGTCGACCGTATCGTGGTTGCCACCTCCACCGACCCCCGCAACGAGCCGTTGGCGGACCATGTCCGGAGCCTTGGTTACGCGTGCGCAAGAGGCAGCGAAAACGATGTCCTCGACCGCTACCTTTGCGCCGCGCGCTCCCATGATGCCGGAATCGTGGTCCGGATCACCGGGGACTGTCCGCTGGTCGATCCGGTCATCGTCGACGAGGCCATTCGTCGCTTCAAGGCCGCGAATGCGGACTACCTAAGCAATGTGACGCCGCCCACTTATCCGGACGGACTGGATACCGAGGTGTTCTCCATGGCCGCACTCGAGCGCGCGGCAGCCGAGGCGACTTCGGGCCATGAACGCGAGCACGTCACGCCCTATCTCCGCGAGTCCGGCCTGTTCCGCACGGCGTCGATGCGATACTCGCAGGACCTGTCGTGGATGCGCTGGACCGTCGACGAACAGGCCGACTTCGACGTGGTGGCTGCAGTGTTCGCCTGCTTCGCGGACGACATCCACTTCGGATGGCAGCAAGTCCTGTCGCTTCAACAGGAACGACCGGAATTGTTCGCGATCAATCGAAAAATAATCCGCAACGAAGGTGTGAAAATGGGAAGCGGGCAGAAACTCTGGAAACGCGCCAAGCAGGTGATCCCGGGCGGGAACATGCTCCTGTCGAAGCGCGCGGAAATGTTCCTGCCGGAGCAGTGGCCCGCGTATTTCTCCCGTGCGAAGGGCTGCAAGGTCTGGGATCTCGATGGCAACGAATACATCGACATGTCGATCATGGGAATCGGGACGAACACCCTGGGTTACGGCCATCCCGAGGTCGACGACGCCGTGCGCGCAACGATCGATGCCGGCAACATGTCCACGTTCAACTGCCCCGAAGAAGTCTATCTGGCCGAAAAGTTGATTGAGCTGCATCCGTGGGCAGACATGGCCCGGCTCGCGCGCACCGGCGGCGAAGCCAACGCGGTGGCCATTCGCATCGCCCGGGCCGCCAGCGGCAAGGACAAGGTGGCCGTCTGCGGCTATCACGGATGGCACGACTGGTATCTGTCGGCCAATCTGGGCGACGAACAGAATCTCGCGGGACACCTGCTGCCCGGGCTCGAACCCAACGGCGTGCCGAAGTCCCTGCGCGGCACCGTGTTTCCTTTCAACTACAACAGGTTCGAGGAACTGCAGGCCCTGGTGGACCAGCACGACATCGGCGTCATCAAGATGGAAGTCGTGCGCAACATGGGTCCCGAAGATGGTTTCCTGCACAAGGTGCGCAAGCTCGCCAGCGATCGCGGCATCGTGCTGATCTTCGACGAATGCACATCCGGGTTCCGGCAGACGTTCGGCGGGTTGCACAAGATGTACGGGGTCGAGCCGGACATGGCGATGTTCGGGAAGGCGCTCGGCAACGGCTACGCCATCACCGCGACCATCGGACGCCGTGAAGTGATGGAGGCCGCGCAGTCCAGCTTCATCAGCAGCACGTTCTGGACCGAGCGCATCGGACCGACCGCGGCGCTCAAGACGCTGGAGGTGATGGAACGCCTGAAGTCCTGGGATCTCATCACCGCGACCGGACTGGACATCCGCGCGCGCTGGCAGTCGCTGGCGGACAAGCACGGCCTCGCCATCAGCCATTGGGGCCTTCCCGCGCTTGCCGGATTCAGTTTCGCGGGCGGAAACGCGCTCGCCTACAAGACCCTTGTCACCCAGGAAATGCTGTCGAAAGGATACCTCGGGGGCAACAGTGTCTACGCCTGCATCGAACACACTCCCGAGGTCGTGGCGGCCTACTTCGAAGCGCTGGACCCCGTATTCGCCCTGATCAAGGAATGCGAGCAGGGGCGGGACGTCGACACGCTGCTGAAAGGTCCGGTATGCCACGGCGGATTCAAGCGCCTCAACTAGCCATGCGCGTCGCCTTCCGGACGGATGCTTCGCTGCAGATCGGCAACGGTCATGTCATGAGGTGCCTCACGCTCGCCGAGATGCTGCGCAAGCACGGCGCGCATTGCCATTTCATCTGCCGTGAGCATGCCGGCAACCTGATGGATCTGGTGCGTGAGCGGGGTTTCGATGTCAGTGCGCTCGACGCTGTCGAACCCATGCCGTCAGCCACGCCCGCCGAGTCCGCCTACGCCGCGTGGCTTGGGATCGACTGGCACGTCGATGCCGAGGCCACGCGCGACGTTTGCCGGCTGCTTCATCCCGATTGGCTGATCGTCGACCACTACGCCATCGATCGCTCATGGGAAGGGGCATTGCGTCCCGTATGCGCACGCTTGATGGTCATCGACGATCTTGCGGATCGCCCCCACGATTGCGATCTGCTGCTGGACCAGAATCTGGGCAGGACGGCAGCCGACTACGAAGGTCTGCTGCCTGCGAAGTGCAAAGCCATGCTGGGAAGCCGATACGCATTGCTGCGCCCCGAATTCTCCGAATCGAGGGAGTACAGCTTGCAACGCCGCGATCCTTCCGATTTGCGCCGAATCCTCATCACCATGGGAGGCGTGGATCCGGAGAATGCGACCGGACGCGTGCTCGATACGCTGGGCCGGTCGCGGTTGCCGCCGGACTTTCGTGCCACGGTGGCGATGGGACCGCATGCGGTGTGGATCGAGGAAGTGGAGGCGCAGGCGAAACGGATGCCATGGCCCTGCGAGGTAAGGGTGGGTGCAGGCGACATGGCGAAGCTGATGGCTGACAGCGATCTGGCCATCGGCGCGGCCGGCGGCACGTCGTGGGAACGTTGCGCCATGGGGCTGCCGGCAATCGTGATCGTCCTGGCGGACAATCAGGTCCCCAATGCGGCGGCCCTCGCCCGGGGAGGGGCCGCGCTCGCGATCGGCGGTCCCGACGCGATCGCCGAAGCGCTGCCGCGGCTTGTACCGGAACTCACGGGTACCGAACTGCTGCGGATGTCCCGCAATGCGGCGGCCCTCTGCGATGGTCATGGCGCCGACCGTGTGATGAATGCGATGGTGGTCCACGGCTGCCATGTGCGGGCCATGCGCGAGAACGATCTCGACGACGTGCTGCGATGGCGCAACCATCCCGAAG
>DATHOV010000106.1:0-3731 GCA_035484515.1 Lysobacteraceae bacterium | reverse complement strand
CCAGCTGCCTGCGTTCCTCGGCCGTGATCCAGCCTTCCTTCACGCCCTCCTCGAGCTGCGCTTCGAATTCCAGCGCTTCGATGTCGCTGTTCTTCAGCGCCTTCCAGAACTTGCGCTCCACCGGTTCGGCAAGCACGACCTTCGCCAGATAGCTGTTGATGCGTCCGGCAGGGTTGTTCTCGCAGGGCGTGAGGAACAGGCCTTCGCCAAGGCGGTCGCGCGCATCGGATGGCGACATCAGCAGGGCGGCGGCGCGGTGACCAAGCTGGTCCGACGGCGCCTGCGCGCGGCGTCCCCACGGGAACACGAGCAGCCACAGCAGCCAGCCAACCGGACGCACCGGGAAGTTGCGCAGCGCACCGGACAACGCGACCTCGATCTTGTGCACGGCATCGTGGAAGGCCCATGCCAGCAGCGGACGATCGGCTACCGGCGCACCCTCGTCGTGGTAGCGCTTGAGCATGCTGCTGGCGATGTAGAGCTGGCTCAGCACGTCGCCCAGGCGCGCGGAGAGTTTTTCCTTGAACTTGAGCTTGCCGCCGAGCAGCAGCATCGAGGTGTCGGCCATCAGCGCAAGTGCGGCCGAATAGCGGTTGAGCTTGCGGAAGTAGCGACGCGTGTAGTCGTCGCCCGGCGCGCTGCCGATGCGCGCGGCGGTCAGTCCGAACCACCACGCGCGCACCGCGTTGGAGATCGCGAAGCCGATGTGGCCGAACAGGTTGCGGTCGAATTCCTTCAGTCGCTGCTTCGGGTCGGCCAGGCCCGCGGCCTTCATCTCCTTGAGCACCCACGGATGGCACAGGATCGCCCCCTGGCCGAAGATCATCAGACTGCGGGTCATGATGTTCGCGCCCTCGACCGTGATCGAGATCGGCGCGAACTGCCAGCCGCGGCCGAGGTAGTTGCGCGGGCCGAGGATGATGCCCTTGCCGCCGTGCACGTCCATCGCGTCCTGCGCGACTTCGCGGCCCATGTTGGTGCAGTGGTATTTCGCGATCGTCGAAGGCACCGCCGGATTCTCGCCGCGCGCGACCGCTGCGGCGGTGGCCTGCGACAGCGCGCTGATCGCATAGGCATTGCCGGCGATGCGCGCGAGCGCTTCCTCGACGCCCTCGAAGCGCCCGACCGACAACCCGAACTGCTTGCGGATGCGCGCGTAGGCGCCGGTGACGACCGCCGCCATCTTCGATGCGCCGCTGGCGGTGGAGGGCAGGGTGATCGAACGCCCGATCGAGAGCACCTCGACCAGCATCTGCCAGCCCTTGCCCGCGTACTCCTCGCCGCCGATCAGCGCCGACAGCGGCAGGAAGATGTCCCGGCCACGGATCGGGCCGTTCATGAAGGCCGCGTTGAGCGGGAAGTGGCGACGGCCGATCTCCACGCCGGGCGTGTCGCGCGGGAGCAGGGCGAGACTGATGCCCATGTCCTTCCGGTCGCCGAGGATTCCGTCGGGGTCGTACATGCGGAACGCGAGACCGATCAGGGTCGCGACCGGCGCGAGAGTGATGTAGCGCTTGTCGAAGGTCAGGCGGATGCCGACCACGTTGGCGCCGTTCCACGGCTGCTTGCAGACGATGCCGAAGTCGGGGATCGAGGTCGCATCCGAACCCGCGAACGGACCGGTGAGGCCGAAGCAGGGAATCTCGCGGCCGTCCGCAAGGCGCGGCAGATAATGTTCCTTCTGCTCCTGGGTACCGTAGTGCATCAGCAACTCGCCGGGGCCGAGCGAGTTGGGTACGCCCACGGTCGAGCTGAGCGTCGAGGAGATCGACGCGAGCTTCTGGATGACCTTGTGGTTGGCCAGTGCCGAAAAACCCAGGCCGCCGTGTTCCTTCGGAATGATCATTCCGAAGAACCGGTTCTTCTTGATGAACTCCCAGGTCTCCGGCGACAGGTCGGCGTGGACGTGGGTGACGTCCCACTCGTTCGTCATCCTGCAAAGTTCTTCGCAGGGGCCGTCGAGGAAGGCCTGTTCTTCGGCCGTCAGCACCGGCTTGGGCTGGTCGAGCAGCGCCTTCCACTTCGGCATGCCGGAAAACAGTTCGCCTTCGAAACCGACCGTGCCGGCTTCGAGCGCGGTGCGCTCGGTGTCCGACAGCGGTGGCAGGATCTTCGTGTAGAAATCCAGTAGCGGACGGGTGATGAAGGGCAGGCGGATCGCCGGGACCAGCAGCGGAACCGCGACCAGCGCGACCAGCACACCCAGGATGATGGTGGTCGTGAGGCTTGCGCCGAGCCACGCGCCTGCAGCCAGCGCGGCGGCGGTGAGCAATACCCAGACGAAGAGCGGCATCCGGTGATACGCCGATGCGAAACCGACGATCAGCAGGATCAGCAGCGGTACAACGATGCTCATGATGGACTCCGTCAATGCTGCGGATGCGGTTCCGTCGATGGCTGCGCGCCAAGCATGTTGTCGAGAAAGTGCATTCCTGCACTTTCCCAACTCGCCGAGTCCGGCACATGTCCGGACTCGGCTCCGCGGATCAAACACTTGCGTGCTTGATCCGCGTGCGATCCATCCATGGATCGCGCCAGCAGAGTGTTTTTCAACACTCTGCTAGTGCTTGCCGACAGCGTAACCGCTTCGAGCGGTGCGCGTGTCGATGCGGCAACCACGCGCCATACGCTGTAGTATGGTATGCGTATAGACCTAGTGCAATCACTCCGGATTTCGACGGAGCACGATGTGTTCAACATACTGTCTCGACAGGTACCGTATGGATACACTGCGACCATGACCGACGCCCCCGCGAAGAACGAACGCACCGCACGCCTGAACGCCGCCGACTGGGCGCAGGCCGCGCTCGACCTGCTCGGCGAACAAGGCCTGGCGGCGGTCGGCGTCGAGCCGCTCGCGCGCCGCCTCGGCGTGACCAAGGGCAGCTTCTACTGGCATTTCAAATCGCGCGAGGCCTTGTTGACCGCCGCGCTCGAATACTGGGAATCGGTCGAACAGGAAACCGTGTTCGGCAAGCTCGCCGCAATCTCCGATCCGCGCGAACGCCTGCGTGCGCTGTTCCTGCTGGTCGCGCACGAAGCCAAGACCCACATCATCTATTCCGAGTTGCTCAAGGCGCTCGATCATCCGCTGGTGAAGCCGGTCATGGAGCGCGTATCCAAGCGCAGGCTCGATTATCTTTGCGCGTCGTTCCGGCAAGCCGGCATGGGCCGCGCCGACGCCCAGCACCGCGCACGACTCGCCTACGCGGCCTATATCGGCTTCCTCCAGCTATCGTTGCAACTGCACCAGCCGCGGTTGCATCACGACGAGTTCGAGGCTTACGTCGAACACGTGATGCGGACATTGATTCCCTGACGATGTCTCGACAGCTTCTTGCGCGCGATGCGGAGAGGCGGGACGCGGCGCGCTGGAGCAGCAGGCGCGCACCAACGTTCGGCGGCCGATGATCAACGGAGGCCGAAAGCAGTCCGGCAATCGACGCCGGATCACGCGCAGGACTGCCTCGAGGCCGATGCTTTCAAGCTGGTCGATGACGAGCCGAAAGAACGCCTGCTTTGCTCCCGTTCATGACCCCGCCATGCCGCTGTGCCATAGTTGATCTCGTGCAGGAAGCACCGTGCCAGTCGCAATCGGCCCGACATCTTCGACGGTCCAAGGAGGGACATCATCATGAAGCGCAATCCCCTTTCGTTCGCCCTGACCGGTCTCATGGCCGCAGTCGGGATGCTCGCATTGACCGGCTGCGGCGGCCCGGTGCGGCCCGCAT
>DATHOV010000105.1:0-4294 GCA_035484515.1 Lysobacteraceae bacterium | reverse complement strand
AAGCCATCGAGGCGGTAGCGAAACCGGGTGCGTTCGGGCGACGACAGGTTGGGGGCCGTGTAGCGGATTTCCAATCGGCGCGTTCCGGCTGGCAATCGCACCGCAGTGATGGAATGAATCAGAACCTCGTCGGCCACCATCTCCTCGATGCGCGCGGGCGGTGGGCGATTGTCGATCAACAGATGCGCCGGATCGACGACGACCACACCCCGGTTGGTTGGAAACCAGAGTCGTCCGTCATGTGCGCGCCACGCTGACGGGTGCGTTCCGCCTTCAGCTTCGGAGCTCTTCATGCCGTCCCCCTTGCCGAACACAAGAGGCGTAACGCTCGGGCTGGAGCCTGCGGCGACCGCATCGAGGTCCTGCCGCGTCAGGCGGGCAATATTGTGGTCGGTTCCGATCCACACGTTCCTCGCGCCGTCCTCGACGACGCCGTTGATGGTGTCGTCCGGAAGTCCCTGGTGGGTTGTGTATTGCGTGAAGCGCCCGTTCTGCAGCCGGAACAATCCTCGTCCAAACGTTCCGATCCACAGCGTGTTGCTGCTGTCGAAGTACAGCGAGATCACCCAGGCACCAGCGAGATTGCCGGTGGAATAGCCTGCAATGTGGCCATTCCGGATGCTGTTGAGTCCGTTGTCGCTTCCGATCCAGATCGTGCCGTCCACCCCTTCAGCAAGAGAGTAAAGCCCATTGCTGCGCAGACCGTCGGACGTGGAATACAGGCTGGCTTTGCCATTCACGAAGCGCACCAGACCGACCCCGCGGGGCGCCACCCAGAACTGGTGCATGGCGTCTTCCAGAATTGCACTGACCTGCAAGGGAGGAATGCCGTCCCTCTCCGAAAGCATGCTCACGAGGTGCCCATCGATCAACCGGAGCACGCCGCCGCTGGATGTGCCGACCAGCAGATTCGAAGCGTGGTCTTCCCACAACGCCCATGTGTCGAGCACCTTGTCGTCGCTCTTGTAGACGCGGATCTGGTTTCCATGGAGTTGATCGAGTCCGTCGGATGTTGTCACCCATATGTCGCCAGCGTGGTCCTCGATCACCGAATAGGTCTGATCGACCGAAAGACCCTCTTCCTTCGCATACGTCGTGAAGCTTCCATCCCGGAATCGATCGAGGCCACCGGATGTGGTTCCGACCCACAGGTCTCCATCCCGATCCTCGTACAGACTCGCAACCGAATCGCTGCTCAACCCATCCTTGATCCTGAAGCGACTGACTTGCTGTCCCTTGACCCTCACCAGGCCTTCTGTCCCGCTCGCGATCCACAGATTTCCGTCGCGATCGAGAAGCACATCCCGAATGGTGCCGCCAACGACGTCTGGAATGGACAAGGGTTCAAAACGTCCGTTGATCCATCGGACGATGTCCGCGTTGCGCGTCTTGACCCACAGGGTCCCGTCGGCAGCCGGATACAAGCCGGTCACCATGTCGTTCGGCAGGCCATCCTTGATCGAATAGGCCTGGATCCTGCCATTCGCGAGGCGATCCAGACCGGCAGGTGTGCCGAACCATACGGATCGGTCCCTTCCCACGGCAATCTGCCCGACCTTGTCGGCGCTCAGGCCATCGGCCGTCGTATAGACCTTGATCACCTTGCCGTTGCCGACGTGCTTCAGGCCTCCGACGCCGCCGATCCAGACGCTGCCGTCGCTGTCGGCCGCAAGCGACCATCCGGAACGCGAGCCAATGGCGCCGAAATGCGAGAAGACTCCGTCGCGAAACGATGCAAGGCCACCATTCACCGTGGCGATCCACAGCGTTCCGTCACGATCCTCCACCAGATCGGAAATGTAGTCGTCGCTCAGTACGGCCGTGTTGGTGTGGTCGAACACAGTGAAACGCACGCCGTCGAAGCGTGCGAGTCCAGCCTGCGTCCCGACCCACAGATAGCCGTCTTTCGTCTCGAGGATCTTGGTGACCGAGTTTTGCGGAAGTCCATCGTCGGTGCGCCACACCGTATGCACGTACTGGGTGATGGCTTTTGCGGGGTCGAGCGCGTTCGCTGGCTGCGGGAGGCCGGCCACGCATAGCAGTCCCAGCATCAGGGACGGCATTTGACGGGAAAGCCAGTTCAACATTACTTGTTTGCCCTTGAGCGATGAGCGCTTGCTCCAGCCAGCTGTTGCTTTGACCGCAGGAGAGACGAGCCGGGGGCATCGAGCCCGATGCAGTGCCATCGATGTCTGAATCCGCTTTCTCCTCGCCCGCAGGGAGAAGGAGACGACAGTGAAGCTCAATCACGATCGTGCTGAAGCAACAGCACGACAGCAGGCTAACGCGCCGCCGAATCTTTCAGTAGTACCCGTTCGAGTGAAATATCGACCACCCCTTTTGGGGATGTACACGCACTTCGGTGGGTGCGATTGTGATCGGGCGTTGCTCACCTCGTTCGCAAGAGGCCCGTACATGGCGTTGATCGCAAGGACACCGATCCGGCGCTGTGATGATCGAGTGGAGATCGTGCTGGCATGCGCCAGCTGGCGCTTCTGCCGATCCCCAAAAGAGTGGAAGAGAACACCCAGCCTACGCGCAAACCCGCCACATAGATAACGTCGCGCAGCGCGGCTTAAGTTCGCTACCGCACAGATGCCGGCCGGATGCCGGAGTATTCACAGGTCTGAAACTCGGGTTGAAAAAACTTCGGTCGCATTCGCGTGCGACAAGGCGGCGCTTTGCCTCGAAAACGGCGCGAAACCACTTACGCCTTACGGCGCACTTTCATCCTCGACTCTGGATCAATCATGACCGCATTGACGCTTCGTCGCTCCTCGCTCGCCACGTTGGCAATCGCCATCGCCTTGGTGCTCTCCTCCACGGGAACGGCTGCGGTGGCAGCGAGCGTCGACGGCGGCATGGCGACCGTGGCCCGCGCAACCACGCTGCGGCCCGGCGATGCGATCAGCGGCACGCTGTCGCGCGCACAGCCCATGCACATCGTCATCGCGCTGAAGTTGCGCAATCAGGATCAGCTCGACAGCTTGATCGCCGCGCGCAAGATCCTGACATCCGGACAGTTCGAAGCGCTGCATGCTCCCACGCAGTCGCAGGCGCAGGCCGTCGCGGACTACCTGACGCGAACCGGCTTCAGGAATGTCGCCATCGCATCCAACAACATGCTGGTGTCGGCGGACGGCACGGCCGACAGCGCACGCGCAGCTTTCCTCACCTCGTTCTCGCGCGTGCAGACCCGAGAGGGCCGCATCGCGTTCGCGAACGACAGCGACGCGCACATCCCGACCGCATTGCAGGACAGCGTGCTCTCGGTGATGGGCCTGCAGAACGTGTACCAGGTCCACACCTTCGCCAAACGCATCCAGCCCAAGGGTGGCGTGGGTACCTTCGCGGCAGGCGCCCACAACCCGGTCGAATTCTCGCCAATCTATGGCGGCACCGGTGTGAAAACCGCGGCAGGCGTCAAGGTCGGCATCATCACCCAGGGACCTCTGCAGCAGACCGAAAACGATCTCAACGCCTTCACCGCGATCAACGGTCTTCCGATAGTGAAGACGCAGATTGTCGGCAACGTCGGCCCCGACTCGGGTGGCACCACCGAATGGAACCTCGACAGCCAGGACATCGTCGGAATGGCCGGTGGTCAGGTCGGCGAGATCATCTTCTACGAAATGGAGAGCTTCCAGAATCCGGATCTGGTCACCGATTTCAATGCCATCGTGAAGGCCAACGCGGTCAAGATCATCAATGTCTCGCTGGGCGAATGCGAGACCGGTGCGCAGGGGGACGGCTCTGCCGCCGCTGCGGATCAGATCTTCCAGGCCGGTATCGCACAGGGCCAGACTTTCTCGGTCGCGACCGGCGACTCTGGCGCCAACGAATGCAGCACTGGAATTCCCACCCCGAGCTGGCCCGCCGATTCACCCTATGTCGTCGCGGTCGGCGGTACGACCCTTGATGCAACGGCGACGACGTGGGGCGGCGAGACCGTCTGGCAAGGCGCGGGTGGCGCCCCGAGCGCATTCGAGCTTAAGCCGTCCTGGGAGCTCGGGACCGTACCCGGCAAATTCCGCGGCGTTCCCGATATCGCATTCGACGCCGACCCGAACACGGGCGCGCTGATCTTTGTCGGTGGCACCATCCAGCAATGGGGTGGTACCAGCCTCGCCGCTCCGATCTTCTCAGGCTCCTGGGCACGCGTCATAGCGACCAATGGCACCGGCGTCGGCTTCGCCGCGCCACTGCTGTATGCCATGCCGGAATCGACCTTTCACGACATCACCGTCGGCAACAACGGCGGAGAGCCAGCCAAGGTCGGCTACGACTTCGCGAG
>DATHOV010000104.1:0-10094 GCA_035484515.1 Lysobacteraceae bacterium | reverse complement strand
CCTTGATCTGCGCATTCAGCGCGGAGATGTCGAGTCGGCCCGGCACGACGTGGTAAGTCAGCACGGAGGTGAGCGTGCCCTTGTTCTCGGGCTTGAGCAGGTTGTCGACGGTGCCGGCCGGCAACGCGTCGAACGCCGCATTGGTCGGAGCGAACACGGTGAACGGGCCCGGGCTCTTGAGCGTGTCGACCAGGCCCGCGGCTTTCACCGCGGCGACCAGGGTCGTGTGGTCCTTCGAGTTGACCGCGTTGTCGACGATGTCCTTGTCGGCATACATGGCGGCGCCGCCGACCATCGGATCGGCCATCACGCCGCCTGCGAATGCGGCGGTCGAAAGCGCCATCATGGCGAGAAGGGCGGCAGAAAGAATGCGAAGCTTCATGGTGATACTCCAGTGGTGGTGGTAAACGGAAGTGAAAGTGCGGTGAAGATCGAAAGCCGCCGGTGCGTGACGCGCATCGCATTCCTTGCGGTGCGCGCACACTAGGCGCGCTGCGGTGGAAGCGCCGTGAAGATTTGCGTGAAGACGCTTTCACATCCGTGTATCGCGCATCGATGCGCGTCACGATGCGATTCGGCCTGCGCGATACACTCGCGCATCGCAACATGGAGCGCACATTGAACGCAGACGTTGCCATCGACGGAAGCGAAGACGTCGCGATCGCGGCCTTGCTGCATCCGTTCGCGACGCAGGCGCTGACGTGGCCCGAATCGGGGCGCGTACTGTTTGCGCGCGCGCGCGATAGCGCGTCCCTGCGCGCGGCGCCGCGCGCGCGATTCGTCTGCGAACAGCAATTCAAGCCGTTTGCCGATGCCCTGTCGCACGCCGGCCTGCAATGCGTCGTGCATGCCGGCGGCACGTTTCCACTCGTACTGCTGCTGCCGCCACGGCAACGCCTTGAAGCCCGCTCGGAACTCGTGCGCGCGGTGCTGCGCACGGACATCGGGGGAACCCTCGTCGCCTGCGCCGCCAACAACGAGGGCGCGCGATCGCATGAGGCCGACATGCGCCGCCTGTGCGGTTCCGTGCATACGGTGAGCAAGCATCACTGCCGCGTGTTCTGGACGATCTTGCGCGAGGGATCGGTCGATCGCGTGTTACTCGATACCTGGTCGTCGCTCGACGCGCCGCGATCGATCGTCGATGGACGTTTCCTCAGTCGGCCAGGAGTGTTCGCATGGGATCGCATCGATGCGGCCTCGGAACTGCTGGCCGCGCATCTGCCCGACGACCTTTCGGGACGTGGTGCCGATCTCGGCGCCGGTTACGGGTATCTGTCCGTCGAAATCCTCGCGCTTTGCGCTCGCGTGAATTCGCTCGACGTCTATGAAGCCGATGCGCGCGCGCTGGATCTCGCCCGCACCAATATCGCGTGCGCGAACGAAGCGCGAAATACGCCCGCGAAGCTCGATTTTCTCTGGCACGACGTGACGACCGGTCTGCGCGGCCGCTACGATTTCATCGTGACCAACCCGCCGTTCCATGTCGGACGCGCGGACCTGCCCGAACTCGGTCGCGCCTTCATCGCATCGGCTGCCGACGCGCTCGATCCGGATGGTCGCTTGTGGCTGGTGGCCAACCGCCACCTGCCCTACGAAACCGAATTGAGGAAACGATTTTCGAGCGTGCGTTGCGTCGTGGAAAGTCGCGGCTTCAAAGTCATCGAAGCCGCGATGGTTCGCCAGGCTCGCACGATGGGCGATCCATGAAGCTGCTCAAGCTCATCGCCAACCTCGGCTACGGCAGCCGGAAACAGGTCGCTGCGATGTTCCGCGAAGGCCGCATCACCGATGCCACTGGCGACGTGCTGTACGCCGACGACAGCGTGGCGCATGCGGATGTCCGCATCGACGGCGAGCCCCTCGATCAAGCGCGGGACATCGTGCTGATGTTGCACAAGCCGGTCGGCTACACCTGTTCGACGCGCGATCCGGGCCGCGTCGTGTACGATTTGCTGCCGTCGCGCTTCCGTTTGCGCAGTCCGATCGTCTCGCCGGTCGGACGCCTCGATCGCGATACTTCAGGCTTGCTCCTGCTGACGGACGACGGCGCGCTGCTGCACCGGATCACCTCGCCACGTTCGCGCCTCGCGAAGACCTACGAAGCCACGCTCGCGCAGGACCTGCGCGGCGACGAACCTGGACTGTTCGCCAGCGGCACCCTGCTGCTCGAATCGGACGAGACGCCACTCCTCCCCGCATCGCTGCAAGTCCTTGCGCCGCGTAACGTGCTGCTCACGATCACCGAGGGGCGCTACCACCAGGTACGCCGGATGTTCGCGGCGACAGGCAACCGCGTCGAGACCCTGCACCGCAGCCGTATCGGCGGTCTGGCCTTGAACGATCTCCCGTCGGGCGCATGGCGCACGCTGGAGGCTGCCGACATCGCTGCGTTGCTCGCAACGCAAGGACCGGAGCACCGGTAGAAACGGACGGCGGACGATCAGGCAGTCCGGGCGAATCCAGCTTCGCTGGCTAAAGCGATCCGGATTATCCGCTGGCCTGCAGCATTGCGGCCATTTTCTGGTGGATCAGGTTCACCGCCTTCAGCGGTCGCAGCATCACCTTGAACTCGACGATCCTGCCTGCGTCGTTCCAGCGAAGCATGTCTACGCCATTCACCTTGATGCCGTCGAGCTCGGCCTCGAATTCGAGCATCGCATCCCGATCGCCCCGGAGTTCGCGGACGTAGCGGAACGATTCGTTTCCGAACACATGGATCGCGGCGGCCAGATACATCCTGGTGACGGTCTTGCCGACCTGCGGCGCGTGCACGACCGGCGAGAAGAAGACCGCGTCGTCGGCGAGCAGGGTTTCGAGTGCGTCGACGTCGCGTTCCCTTGCGATCCGATGCCAGACGGAAACGGGGTCGCTCGACATGGTTTGCTCCTCGTGGATGGCTGCGCACAGGATGCAGGCTGTGCTTCGAACCGCGCCTGCGTCAACCACCGGGAGTCTGCATCCGCCGGCCCATCCAGGCCTGCGCCTGCATGACGGCATGGGATCGCGTCCGCCGCATCGCAAATGATGGCAGGTGCCCAGTGTTGGCGGCTTGCGGATCGGACCTCGGGTCTTCGTTGGACGATCCAACTCCGGCCCGGGTAGTTCGCCGACTCAGTCGTCCGGCATCGCCATCAATTGCCGCCACCCCGTCAGTCCAAGTCCCCGCAACGTCGCCGTGTTCCGATCGACGATCCCATCGGCGTCGGGAAACGCATCCACTGCACGCTCCACGCTCGCCTCGCGCAGGAGGTGCAGCATCGGGTACGGCGAGCGGTTGCTGTAGTTCTCGATCGCGTCCTCGTAGCTGTCGGCGAAGCGGTAGTCGGGATGGAAGCTCGCGATCTGGATTTCGCCGTCGAGGTCGAGCTCGGTGACCGCGGCTTCGGCGACATCCAGGAAGTCGTTGTAGTCGAGGAAATCGGTCAGTACCTGCGGATGGATCAGCAGGGTGGTGTCGATGGCTTGCGGGTCGGCATCGCGCAGGAATTCGAGTTCGGCGATCAACGCTTCGAGCAGGGCTTCGGGCGTGGTCGCATCGCTCGCTACGAAACGCACTTGCTGCTTGACGTACACGGCCTTCGCGAACGGACCCAGGTTCAGGCCGATCACGGCACGTTCGAGCCAGTGGCGGGTGAGCGCGACGGGGTCGTTGGGAGGCGGGATCGATACGGACATCCGGATTTGCTCCTGTGGCCCGTCGAGCAGGCCTGAACCGACGGCGGCCGCGTCAATCGCGGAAATTCTCGAACTGCACCGGCAGTTCCAGCTCCGTCTTGCGCAGCAGGGCGATCGTGAACTGCAGGTCGTCGCGCTTTTTCGCGCTCACGCGCAGCTTGCCGCCGTTGATCGATGTGTCGACCTTGAGCTTGGCGGTCTTGATCGCGGTGATGATCTTCTTCGCAAAGGCTTGCTCGATGCCCTGCTGGACGCCGATGGTCTGGCGCGCGCCGCCGAGGTTGACCACCGGATCGCCGATGTCGAGGCAGCGGACGTCGATATGGCGCGCTACCAGGCGCGCACGCAGGATGTCGAGCATCTGCTTGAGCTGGAAATCGCTGGGCGCCGACTGCGTGATCTCGGAATCGCCGAGATCGAAACGCGCATCGCTGCCCTTGAAGTCGAAGCGGTTGGACAGCTCACGATTGGCCTGGTCGACCGCGTTGGTGAGTTCGTGCTTGTCGACTTCGGAGACGATGTCGAAGGAGGGCATGGCACGCTCCACGCTCGGAAAAATGTACCGCTAGCCTAGCGCATGTGAATGGCCGCGCGGTTCGTCGGTAGGGCGCCTGCGTTCGGATCGCTCTTTCCGGGAAGTGGACCCGTCTTGCCGATGCCACCGATGGTCGTTTATCCTGACTGCGGCGTCGCAAGCCGCCTCCGGGTCCGCGGGAAGGGTCTAACCCACTTGTCTGCCGTACAACTCATCGACCTTTATGCAGCCGGGCTTGCGGACCTTCGGCATCAACGCATGGAGGTTGTCGTGAAAGACTTGCCGCAACGGCCGCATCTGGCCCATCTGAAAAAACAGGCGAAGGAACTGCTCAACGCAGTCCGCGAACGGGACGGCCTGGCGCTGATCCGGATTCGCACTGCGTTACCCGCCGCCATTGGACGCGACGACGCTGCGATCGTCGCAATGGACTTGCGGCTGCACGACGCGCAGTCGTGCATTGCCCGCGAATACGGGTTCCAGTCGTGGACGCAGTTGAAGGACTATGTGGAAGCGCGGGCGGCTTCTGTCGCCGACGAGGGCGCATTGCTGCGGCGCTGGATCCTGTGGGCGTTCGGTACGGGCTATCAGTCCGCCAAGCCGCAGTTGGCGGCGCGCATGTTGCGGGAGCATCCGCGTTTGCTGGATGGAAATCCCGCGCTGGCCTGCGCGGTGGGCGATGTCGCCACCGTGCGAAACAAGATGATCGACGATGCGAAGTGGGCACACACCCGCAGTTCGGAGACAGTCATGTCTCCACTGCTGTGCGCCTGTTTTTCCGGACTGATCCGCTTGCCGGAATTCGCGCAGGGAATCCGCGACTGCGTCGTGCAGCTGCTGGCAGCCGGCGCCGATCCGCACGACACGACGATGGATCCCGCTTTCCCGGGCGACCCCTTGGGCGCCCTCTACGGCGCTGCGGGTCGCAACCACGATCCGGGCCTGACCCGCATCCTGCTGGACGCAGGCGCCGATCCGAACGACGGCGAATCGCTGTACCACGCCGCCGAGGCGGCCGACGCAGAATGCGTGCGGCTCTTGCTCGAAGCCGGTGCCCGCGTGGGTGGAACCAACGCGCTGATGCGCGCGCTCGATTTCGAACGTCCGCAAACCCTGCGCCTGATGCTTGCGCACGGCGGCGATCCCAACGAGCAGGGTCCGCTCGGCAACCCGTTGACGCATGCGATCCGCCGCCGGCGTTCGCCGGAGGTCGTGCGGGTCTTGCTCGATGCCGGTGCGGATCCGTCGTCGCGCAACGCGCATGGCATCAGTGCGTATCGGCTGGCGCTGCGCATGGGACTCACCGAAGTCGCGGCCCTGTTGCGCGCAGCGGGTGCGGTGGTCGAGGACGACGAACGGGAGGAATTTCTCGCGGCGTGCGCGCGCGCCGACCGCATCGGCGTGCGCGACATGCTCGTGCGTCGCCCCGGCTTGATCGAAGGCCTGGGCGACGAGCGGTTGCGGTTGTTGCCCGACCTGGCCGCGGAAGGTTGCGACGATGCGGTGCGGCTGATGGTGGAGTCGGGTTGGCCGATCGGCGTTCGTGGTGGCGACATCGACGGCAGCGCCCTGAACCAGGCGGTGTTCCGCGGCGACAGCACGCTGGCAGTGTTCCTGCTTGCGCACGGCGCGCATTACGACGAGCGCCACGGCTACAACGACAACGTCTACGGAACGCTGAGCTTTGCCTCGCGCAACGGGATTTCCCCGAACGGCGACTGGCTCGGCTGTGCCAAGGCGCTGGTCGGCAGCGGTGCGCCACTGCCCGACACGCGTTACGCATTCGCCGATGATGTGGCGGAGTATTTCGCGGAACTGCGCACTACCGCCTGAAGGCGCGAAGGCCGGCAGCGATGCCGGCCTTCGTGTTGCGGCGACGTACAACGATCAAACGATCGCGATCAGCAACGATCGCGATCAAGTCTGCGTGCAGACTCGCTCGACCGTGCGGTACCTGTGGCTTTCGTCCTTGGCGATATGGTGGCCGATCGCGCCGCCGGCCACGGCGCCGCCTACGGTCGTGAGCGCCTTGCCGCTGCCTCCGCCGAACTGGTGTCCGACCACTGCGCCGGCAACTGCGCCAATCGCGGTCCCGAGCACATGATGGTTGTCGGATGTGCGTTCGCGATAGACCACGCGGTCGTGGCACTCCGTCGCGGCCATGGCGTCGTTCGCGCATGCGATGCCCATGCCGAGCAATCCCGTGGCGATCATCATCCTGATGTTGTTCATGACTTGCTCCTTTATCGGTCGATGCCGATGGTCCGAGCATGTGCGCTTCCCGCTGAATCGAACGTCAACATCGATGGCCGGATGAACCGCGCGTTCAAGTTGTCGAAACCGGATCGATGAACGCTGCATCAATCGAACAATTCCGGCTGCGGTTGCGTCGCTTCGGCAGCGCGGAAATTCGCCAGGCCCACGCCGACGAGACGATAGCGCGCATCCGCGGGAAGCTGCACCCGATCGCGCAGTTCGAGCGCGATGCGGGTCAGTTCTTCCAGGCTCGATGGCGGTTGCGCCGGCGTGTGGCTGCGGGTGAGGATGTGGAAGTCCGCGGTCTTGAGCTTCAGCACGACGGTGCGGCCGATGCGTTCCTTCTCGCGCGCGGCCGCGGCCCACGTCTTTTCCGCGAGACGAACGATGTCCGGCGCGATCTCGTCCAGGCGCAGGTCGGTCTCGAAGGTGTCTTCGGCGGAGATCGACTGGGTCGGCTGGTCGGGCGTGACTGCGCGTTCGTCGATGCCGCGCGCGAGTTCGTACAGCCGCCGTCCGTAGTTGCCGAAGCGCTGCACGAGATCGGCGAGCGCGACCTCGCCCAGCGCACCCACGGTCGTTACGCCGATGTCGGCCAGCTTGCCTTCCATCACTTTGCCGACGCCGGGTATGCGTCCGACCGGCAGTTGCGCAAGGAAGGCCTCGACCTCGTGCGGGCGGATCACGAACAGGCCATCGGGCTTGCGCCAGTCGGAGGCGATCTTGGCGAGGAACTTGTTCGGCGCTGCGCCGGCCGATGCGGTGAGCCGCGTCTGCTCGTGGATCGACGCGCGGATCGCCTGTGCGACGGCGGTGGCCGATTCGAGGCCGAGCTTGTTTTCGGTGACGTCGAGGTAGGCCTCGTCCAGCGACAGTGGCTCGACCAGGTCGGTGTGGCGCAGCAGGATCTCGCGCACCTGTTTCGACACCGCGCGATAACGCATGAAGTCGGGCGGTACGAACACCGCCTGCGGACACAGCCGCTCCGCGCGCACCGCAGGCATCGCCGAGCGCACGCCGAAGGCGCGCGCCTCATAGGACGCCGCGCACACCACCGAGCGCGCGCCACGCCAGGCGACGACGACCGGACGGCCGCGCAAGGCCGCATCGTCGCGCTGCTCGACCGAGGCGTAGAACGCATCCATGTCGATGTGGACGATCTTGCGCATACCCTATCGTAGCGGGCGTAGTGCGATAAAGTGCGGCGATGTGCCTGATCGCCTTCGCATGGCGCGCGCATCCGCGCTGGCCGCTGGTCCTGATCGCCAACCGCGACGAGCTCCACGCGCGCCCGTCCGCGCCCGCCGGTTTTCTCGCCGATGCGTCGGATGTCTTCGGCGGCATCGACCTGCGTGCGGGCGGGAGTTGGCTGCTGGCCTCCGGGCGGCGCCGGCTGGCGGCGATCACCAACGTCCGGGTGGGGCTGTCGCCCGAAGCAGCACCGCGCTCGCGCGGCGAGCTGGTCAAGGAGTTCGCGATCTCGGATACGAGCGCGCAGGCATTCGTCACGGACATGGCGCCCCATGCCCAGGACTACGGACGCTTCAACCTGCTGCTCTGGGACGGCCAGTCGCTGCAATGCGTCGGCAACCATCCGCAGTTTCACGCCGAGCAGGTCGCGCCGGGTCTGCATGCGCTGTCGAACGCGGCGCTGGACACCGACTGGCCGAAGGCGCGTCGCGCGAAACAGGCGCTGTCGCTCTGGTTGTCGCAATGGACCGATGCGGCCGACGTGCGGGTCGATGTCGAGCCGCTGTTCGCCGCACTCGCCGACACGACGCCGGCAGCGGACGACGAACTGCCCGACACCGGCGTCGGCCTCGACATCGAGCGCCGCCTGTCGCCGCCCTTCGTGGTGGGCGATACCTATGGCACTCGCTGCAGCACGATCGTGCTGGCAGGTTGCGAGGGCATCGAAATGACCGAGCGCCGCTTCGGCGCGAACCAGGTCCGCGAAGGCGAAGGGAGAATCCTGGCATGCGATCCATGAAAGCGCTGATGCTGTGCCTGTTGCTGCTGGGTGCGATCGGGTTAGCCAATGCGTGGGCGGCCGGTGCTCAGGCTGCAAACGGCTCGCCCATCGCCCGTGATTTCCCGCCCGGCCTGCAGATCCCGGATGCTGCGCGTCCCGGCCCGCACTTCGACGCGGACAAGGCGACCGAGGCGTACCTGGACCTGCTCTCGCCCGAACAGCGCAAGCTCTCGGACGACTATTTCGAGGGAGGCTACTGGCTGCAACTATGGGATTTCCTGGTCGGCGTGGCGATAGCAGCCTTCCTGCTGTTCAGCGGCATCTCGGTGCGCATGCGCGATCTGGCGCGACGCATCAGCCGCTGGCGCTGGCTGTCCACGGCGATCTACGTGCTGTTCTGGCTGCTGGCCGGTTTCGTCCTGGAGCTGCCCTGGGCGTATTACGAGGGTTTCGTGCGCGAGCACCAGTACGGCCTGTCCACCCAGGATCTCGGCGGTTGGCTGGGGGATGCGCTCAAGGGCCTGCTGCTCGCGGCCGTCTTCCTGCCGCCGATCCTGAGCCTGCTCTACGCCCTGGTGCGCCGCCTGGGCGCACGCTGGTGGATCTGGGCGAGCGCGGGCAGCTTCGTGCTGTTCCTGTTCATGATGATGGCCGAAACGGTGTTCATCGAACCGCTGTTCAACGACTACCAGCCACTGCCCGATGGCCCGGTGCGCCAGGCGGTGCTGTCGCTGGCGCGCGCCAACCGCATCCCCACCGAGCACCTGGACTGGTTCGACGCGTCGAAGCAGACCACGCGGGTGAGCGCGAACGTGTCCGGCTTCCTCGGCACCACGCGCGTGAACCTCAACGACAACCTCGTCAATACGACTTCGCTGCCGGAGATCCGCGCCGTGCTCGGCCACGAGATGGGCCATTACGTCCTCAACCACGGTCTGAGGCTGACGATCTACCTGACCCTGGTGTTCGCGATCGCCCTGTATTGCGTGCACCGTTCACTGGACTGGTCGCTGGCGCGCTGGGGTGGACGGCTCGGGCTGGAAGGACGCGAGGATCCGGCAGCGCTGCCGTTGGCCGTGATCGCCTTGTCGGTGTTCTTCTTCCTGGCCACGCCGCTGACCAACTCCATCGTGCGCCAGGCCGAGGCCGAGGCCGACGCATTCGGCCTGAACGCCGCACGCGAACCGAACGGTTTCGCCATGTCTGCGATGCGGCTGTCGACCTACCGCAAGATCAGGCCAAGCCCATTGGAGGAAATCGTGTTCTACGACCACCCCAGTGGCTACACCCGTGTCCACAACGCGATGCTCTGGCTGGCCGAGAACCAGGACAACCCGACCGCGAATGCGCCCATTGCGCCCCCGATGCAGCCGCTGAAGTTCGAGAAGCTGAACGAACCCTCGCGTGATCGCTGAACAACGCAACTTTCCAACGCAACTTTCCCCGGATCGGCAGGTCGTACCTGCCGGTGGTGGTGCCGACCGGTCGGGTGCAATGAGTTGATCGTTGCGCGCGGCGGTACATGGACGTACCGCTATGAGTGGATGCTCAGGCATCCGCTTGACGGGGGCGGGTGCGGCGTTGTCGCAGCCGTCGATTCGAAAAACGGCAAGGAAAGCCGTTTTTCGAAGTCCCGGTTCGAGGGCTTCAACC
>DATHOV010000103.1:0-13341 GCA_035484515.1 Lysobacteraceae bacterium | reverse complement strand
CCCCGACCTTTCCGTGCCGGCGGATGGTTACGAGATCGACGCGGCCGCCATCGCGCGCGCGCGCCGCGCACTCGATGCCTTGCAAGTGGACGACGCGGCCGTCGCCGCATGGTTCGGCGGTTTCATCAGCGCCTATCGCAGCGCCGGAATCGCGGCGCCGCCGAAACCGCCGACCGAAGCCTCCGTGCGCAAGGCGTTCGCTTCCGGCGGCGGGCTCGCACGGCATCCCTTCGTGCGTACCGCGTGGACACGCCATGGCGACCACGCGCTGCTGTTCGCCGGTGGTGTGGCCTATCCGATGGATATGGCTTCCGCGCGCAGCCTCGCTGCTGCGACCACGATCGACGTCTCGCAGTTCGCGGAGCTCGACGCCGACGCACAGGCCGCAGTGATCGCCATGACGCTTTCCGGCAGCTACGCTGTGCAGCGCGTACCCAGGGGAAGACGCCGATGAACCGTGCCATGACCTCCGATTTCCGCGTCGAACCGGCCGACTACCGCACCGACTTCCAGGACCTGCGCCATGTGCGCGAGCCGGTCTTCGTGGTCGAACAGAAGGTGCCGATCGAACTCGAATGGGATGCGCTCGATCCGATCTGCCAGCACGTGATCGCGCGCGACGTGGAGAACCATCCGATCGGCACGGGCCGGCTGTCGCCGCAGCGCAAGATCGGCCGCCTCGCCGTGCTTGCCGAATGGCGCGGACGTGGCGTCGGCGATGCCCTGCTGGTCGCGCTGATCGATGCGGCGCGCTTGCAGCGCTGGCCCGAAGTCGAACTCAACGCGCAGGTCGACGCGATCGGCTTCTACGTCAGGCACGGCTTCGTGGCCTATGGCGAGGAGTTCGACGAGGCCGGCATCCGCCACCAGGCGATGCGGCTGGAGCTCGCGCCCTTCGAGGAGCGACCGGCCTCAACGCCACGCCCTGCCCTTGCCACAGTCGAAACCTTCGAACAGGCAGTGGCCGCGGCAGTGACCGTGATCGCGAACTCGCGACGCGAGCTGTGCGTGTTCAGCCGCGACCTCGACCATTCCCTGCTGTCGCAGGCAACCGTGCTGGACGCATTGCGCAGATATGCGACCTCGGGCGTGGATGCCTATGTGCGCGTGCTGCTGCTCGACCCGGTGATTCCCGCGCAGTTGAGCCATCCCTGGCTGACGCTCGCCCAGCGCCTGTCGAGCGTCTTCGAATTCCGCGCCTGCGAGGAAGAGGCCGACCGCCAGTATCCGTCGGCCTTCATGGCCGGCGATCGCGGCGCGCTGTATTTCCGCCCCATCGGCGGACGCATTGAGGGCGAAGCCAGCGACTCGACCCCGGCCCGCGCGCGCCAGTTGCTGGAGGCTTTCGATCGCATGTGGCAACGCGGACGGCCGTGCGTGGAGTATCGCGCGCTGGAGATCTGAAGATTGCGTACAAGGCCTTGGCGGAAAACGCAGGATCGGACGCTTGGGTTACGTCGCGGGTTGGACGTTGCTCCTGGTATTGGCAGCAGCTGTGATGAGCCTGCAGCCCCATCCGGAACATCGACCCATCGTGGTGGTGCCTTTCGTGGCGATCTTTCTTTTCCTAGGCGAACTACTCACGGCGTGGCGCTGCCATGACTTCAACGAAGGTTACTGGTCACATTTGTGGCGGTCCCAGTCGCTGTTCTTCGGACGCCGCCTGGCTGCAACCGGCGACCTGCTGTTCATGCCCGGCGACGAAGGCGACAACGACTACGGCTCGGCGCCGTGGATTTGACGCGCGTCGATGGACGGATGGCGCACTGCGTGAGGCCGTCCCTGCACGGAGATGTCGCAGGCGCCGGTCCGGGAAAGCCGGTCCCGGGGTGATCGCCGTTCCGAATTCCGATGCCCTCGCGTTATACTGCTCAACCGTCTGCCGCGTGCTGGAATGAGTCGCCGGACGGCCTGAAATCAATCACTTGCAGACATATCCTCACGCCGGGCGCACTCGAGTGGAAAGCCTGATCAAGCAGTTTGCCGCGACCTCGCAGAATTCCGGCGGGAACGCCGCGTTCATCGAGGACCTCTACGAGAGTTATCTGGCCGATCCGGGCAGCGTCGGGGCGGACTGGAAGGCCTATTTCGACGGCATGGCGAACCGCGCCGACATGCCGCATTCGGCGGCGATGGTGCGCATCCAGCAAGCCGCGAAGCAGGCCGGTCGCAGCAATGGCGCCGCCGGTCCGCCGTCGGTCGCATCCGATGCCTACTCGCGCAAGCAGGCCGCGGCGCATCGGCTTCTCGTGTCCTACCGCTCGCGCGGCCATCTGCGAGCCACGCTCGATCCGCTCGGCCTCGCCGCGATCGGCGACATCGAGGAACAGCCGCACCTGCCCGATGCGCCCGACCTCGACCTGTCCACCCACGGCCTGACCGACGCCGATCTCGATACCCGCTTCAACACCGACCTCGCCAACCAGTCGGTGACGATGAGCCTGCGCGACCTGTTCGCGGCCCTGCGCGCGACCTACAGCGCGACCATCGGCGCCGAGTTCATGCACATCAGCGACCGCAACCAGCGGCGCTGGGTGCAGCAGCGCCTGGAACAGGCCGCCGGAAAGTTCGGATTCGACGCGGCCACCCGCAAGCGCATCCTCGAGCGCGTCACCGCAGCGGAGGGGCTGGAACGCTACCTGCACACCAAGTACGTCGGCCAGAAGCGCTTCTCGCTCGAAGGCGGCGATTCGCTGATCCCGATGATGGACGAGCTGTGCCAGCGTGCGGGCAAGGCGGGCGTCAAGGAGATGGTCGTCGGCATGGCCCATCGCGGGCGCCTGAACGTGCTGGTGAACACCCTGGGCAAGCCGCCGGAGAAGCTCTTCGCGGAATTCGAAGGCCGCTACGAACATCACGACGATCCGGCGCACTCGGGCGACGTGAAGTACCACATGGGTTTCTCGGCGGACCTGGCAACGCCGGGTGGCGCGCTGCACCTCGCCCTCGCCTTCAATCCCTCGCATCTTGAGATCGTGAATCCGGTCGTTGTGGGCAGCGTGCGTGCGCGCCAGCAGCGCCGCGACGACGGCGAGCGCGACGAGGTGCTGCCGGTGCTGATCCACGGCGACGCCGCCTTCGCCGGCCAAGGCGTGGGGATGGAGCTGCTGCAGATGTCGCAGGCCCGTTACTTCAAGGTCGGCGGCAGCGTGCACATCGTGATCAACAACCAAGTGGGTTTCACCACCAGCCGCACCGACGACGCCCGTTCCACTCTTTATTGCACCGACGTCGCCAAGATGGTCGGCGCGCCGATCCTGCACGTGAATGGCGACGATCCCGAGGCCGTGGTGTTCTGCACCCAGCTCGCGTTCGACTTCCGCCAGGAATTCAACAAGGACATCGTCGTCGACCTGGTCTGCTACCGCCGCCACGGCCACAACGAGGCCGACGAGCCTTCGGCGACGCAGCCGGTGATGTACCAGGTCATCAAGGCGCACAAGACGCCGCGCGAGCTGTATGCGGAACGTCTGGTCGCCGATGGGGTGATCGATGCGGCGGCGGCAACGGCGCTGGTCGACGGTTACCGGAAGAAGCTCGAGACCGGCGCGGTCACGACCGAACTTGCCGACAAGCCTGCCGAGATCTTCGGCGCGGACTGGAAGCCGTATCTCGACGGTTCGATGAAGGACCCGGTCGACACGACGGTTGCCCGCAACGAGCTGGATGCTCTGGCGAAGCAGATCAACACGATCCCCGACGACGTCAAGCTGCACCCGCGCGTCGCGAAGATCTACGAGGACCGCCGCAGGATGGCTGCCGGCGAACAGGCTGCGGACTGGGGCTTTGCCGAGAACCTCGCCTACGCGACCCTGCTCAAGAACGACTTCAAGCTGCGCCTGGTCGGACAGGATGCCGGTCGCGGCACGTTCTTCCATCGCCATGCGGTGCTGCACGAGCAGACCGGCGGCCCCGACTACCTGCCGCTGCGTCAACTGCTGCCCGAAGGCGCCGATCCGCTCGATGTCACCATCGTCGACTCGCTGCTCAGCGAGGAAGCGGTGATGGCATTCGAGTACGGCTTCTCCACCGCCGACCCGACCACGCTCAACATCTGGGAAGCGCAGTTCGGCGACTTCGCGAACGGCGCGCAGGTGGTGATCGACCAGTTCATCAGCTCGGGCGAGTCGAAGTGGAACCGTCTGTGCGGCTTGACTCTGTTCCTGCCGCATGGCTACGAAGGCCAGGGACCGGAACATTCCTCCGCACGCCTGGAACGCTTCCTGCAGTTATGCGCGCTCGACAACATGCAGGTCGTGGTGCCGACCACGCCTTCGCAGATCTTCCACCTGCTGCGCCGGCAGATGCTGCGCAAGACGCGCAAACCGCTGATCGTGTTCACGCCCAAGTCGCTGCTGCGCCACAAGCTTGCGATCTCTTCGCTCGACGAACTGTCGGCAGGCGGGTTCCGGGATTTCATCGGCGACGCAGCCGCGGATGCGAAGAAGGTCACGCGGATGGTCGTCTGCGCCGGCAAGGTCTACTACGATCTGATCGAGGAGCACGCCAAGCGCGGGTTGAGCGATGTCGCGATCGTGCGCGCCGAACAGTTGTTCCCTTTCCCGCGTGCCGAGCTGACTGCCGAACTCCAGCGCTTCGCCGGGGCCAGGGCGCTGGTGTGGTGCCAGGAAGAACCCATGAACCAGGGCGGCTGGTACCAGATCCAGCATCATCTCTCGCGCTGCCTGCAGAATGGCCAGACGCTGTACTACGCGGGACGGACGCGTTCGGCGGCGCCGGCCTGCGGCCATCTTTCCACGCACCAGCATGAGCAGGCGAAGCTGGTCGATGCGGCTCTGGCTGGCAAGCTTGGCGACAGCGTGGTGGTCGAATGACTCCCGAGTTCGATCCATCGACGGTCGAAGGCTGGATACGCCTTCTCGCGATTCCGGTCTACGGACTGTGGTCTGCCGTGTGGAAGCCCAGTCCTTCCCGACAGATGGTGGCGTTGAGGGTACTGGCGACGTGGACGATCGTGGGCGGCCTCATTGTCGAGGAGCCCGCGTGGGAGTCCGAGTCTCATCTGACCTGGACATTTGGCATATGCGGGCTTGTCTGCGTCGGAATTTTCCAGACGCTGCGTGCCATCAGTTTGCTGAGCGCCAGATCCGGTCCGCCAACATCGAATGATTCAGACATCCCAGGAAGCATCCAATGAGCATCGAAGTCAAAGTCCCGGTTCTTCCCGAATCCGTTTCCGACGCGACCATCGCGGCGTGGCACAAGAAGGCCGGCGACACGGTCAGGCGCGACGAGAACCTTGTCGATCTCGAGACCGACAAGGTCGTGCTCGAAGTCCCGGCGCCCGCCGACGGCGTGCTCAAGGAGATCAAGTTCGAAACCGGCAGCACGGTGACGAGCTCGCAAGTCCTGGCAATCATCGAGGAGGGTGCTGTTGCCGCCGCTGCGCCGAAGACCGAGGCCGCAAAGGCCGAAGCGCCCAAGGCGGCAGCGCCTGCGCCGGCAGCGAAGGCGGACACCTCGTCGCTCCCGCCTGGCGCGCGCTTCACCGCCGAAACGAACAGGATCGATCCGGCCAACGTCGCCGGCACCGGCCGCGGCAACCAGGTGACGAAGGAAGACCTCGTCAATTTCATGCGCTCCGGCGGCGCCGCGCAGACAGCAGCTCCTGCCGCAAAGGTCCCTGCTCCGGTTCCATCGATGCCCGCCGGCGCGCGTCCCGAAGAACGCGTCCCGATGACGCGCATGCGCGCCAAGATCGCCGAGCGTCTGATGCAGTCGAAGAACTCGATCGCGATGCTGACCTCGTTCAACGAGATCAACCTGCGCGCGGTCAGCGAGATGCGCAAGTCGCAGGGCGAGGCGTTCGAGAAGGCCAATGGCGTCAAGCTCGGCTTCATGAGCTTCTTCGTGAAAGCCGCCGCGAATGCGCTGACCCGCCATCCGATCGTCAACGCATCGGTCGACGGCAACGACGTGATCTATCACGGTTACGCCGATATCTCGGTCGCCGTCTCGACCGACAAGGGTCTGGTCACGCCGGTGCTGCGCAATGCCGAGTCGATGGGTTTCGCCGACATCGAGAAGGCGATCATCGGCTACGCGAAGGCCGCGCGCGAGGGCGGACTGAAGCTCGAGGACCTGCAGGGCGGCACCTTCACGATCACCAATGGCGGCACGTTCGGCTCGTTGTTCTCGACGCCGATAGTGAATCCGCCGCAGTCGGCGATCCTCGGCATGCACGCGATCAAGGAGCGCGCGATCGTCGAGAACGGTCAGGTCGTCGCGGCGCCGATGATGTACGTCGCGATCAGCTACGACCACCGCATCATCGACGGCAAGGACGCGGTGCTGTTCCTGGTCGACATCAAGAACCAGCTCGAGAACCCACACCGGATGCTTCTGGGGCTCTGATTTTCTCCTTCCCCGTCAAGGGGAAGGTTGGGATGGGGATGGTGTTTTAAGCCACATCAGCCCCCATATCCGAGGCAACGCCTCGCCAACACCATCGTCACCCTTGCCCTCCCCGCGAAAGGGGGAGGGAATTCGGTCAAAGGAATTCTTCAATGGAACAATTCGATGTCATCGTCATCGGCGGCGGCCCCGGCGGCTATGTGGCCGCGATTCGCTGCGCGCAACTCGGCCTGAAGACGGCTTGCATCGACGCCGGTATCGGCAAGGACGGCAAAGCCGCGCTTGGCGGCACCTGCCTGCGCGTGGGCTGCATTCCGTCCAAGGCCTTGCTGGACTCTTCGCGCCAGTTCCACAACCTCACCCACATGTTTTCCGACCACGGCATCAGCGCGGACAACGCGAAGATGGACGTCGGCACCATGATCGGTCGCAAGGACAAGATCGTGAAGCAGTTCACCGGCGGCATCTCGTCGCTGTTCAAGGCGAACAAGATCACGCCGTACGCGGGCTTCGCGACCCTGCATCCGGGCAATGTGGTCAAGGTCAAGGGCGCCGATGGGAAGGACACCGAACTCAAGGCAGTCAACGTGATCATCGCCGCGGGTTCGATTCCGATCGAGCTGCCGTTCGCGAAGTACGACGGCAAGACCATCGTCGACAACGAAGGCGCCCTGGACTTCACCGAAGTCCCGAAGCGCCTGGGTGTTATCGGCGCGGGCGTGATCGGACTCGAGCTCGGCAGCGTGTGGAAGCGGCTGGGCAGCGAGGTCACGATCCTCGAAGCCCTGCCCGACTTCCTCGGCGCCGCCGACGCGGACATCGCCAAGGCCGCCGCGCGCGAGTTCAAGAAGCAGAACCTCGACATCAGGCTTGGCGCGAAGGTGTCGAAGGTCGAAAAGAACGGCGACGCGCTGAACGTCACTTATGCCGATGCGAAGGGCGAGCAGACCATCGTCGTCGACAAGCTGCTGGTTTCGGTCGGACGCCGCGCGGCGACGCAGGGCCTGCTCGCGGACGGCACCGGCGTGCAGCTCGACGACCGCGGTCGCGTTGTCGTCGATGAGCATTGCCATACCGGTGTCGACGGCATCTGGGCGATCGGCGACTGCGTCCGCGGCCCCATGCTCGCGCACAAGGCCAGCGAGGAAGGCGTCGCGGTCGCCGAGCTGATCGCCGGCCTGCCCGGCCACGTCAACCTCGACACCGTGCCGTGGGTCATCTACACCGAGCCGGAGATCGCCTGGGTCGGCAAGACCGAGGCACAATGCAAGGCCGAAGGCATCCCGTACAAGGTCGGCAGCTTCCCGTTCGCGGCGATCGGCCGTGCGGTCGCGATGAACGAACCGGCCGGCCTGGTCAAGGTCATCGCCCACGCCGAGACCGACCGTATCCTCGGCCTGCACCTGTGCGGCGCGAACGTGTCAGAACTCGTGCACGAAGGCGTCGTGGCGATGGAGTTCAAGGGCTCCGCCGACGACCTCGCCCGCATCTGCCACGCGCATCCGACGCTGAGCGAAGCCGTGCATGAGGCTGCGCTGTCGGTCGCGAAGAGGGCGATCCACAAGGCCAATTGAGTTCAGGATGAACTCATCCCGTGCAGGTCATGGATGGCCGATGACACGGGATTCATTGGCGTGAAACGGCCTCGATGACCGACCCCACCTCCATCCGCAACGTCTCCGACACCGCGCTCTGGGTCGCGGTGTACCGCGCGATGGAGAGCGAGCGCCCCGACGCTCTTTTCCACGATCCCTACGCTCGCCGCCTCGCCGGCGAGCGCGGCGCAGCCATCGCAAAGAAGATGCGGGGCGCGCGCTGGTCGCTCGTGGTGCGCACCGCGGTCATGGACGAGATCCTGCTGCGCTGCCTGCAGCAGGGTGTGAAAACGGTGCTGAACCTGGCTGCCGGGCTCGATGCGCGGCCATACCGGTTGCCGCTCGACCCGACGCTGCGCTGGATCCACGTCGACCTGCCCGACATGGTCGAATATTTCCGCTCGCAAATGGCGGGCGAGAAGCCGCGCTGCGAGCTCACGTTCGTCGAAGCCGACCTGCGCGATGGTGAGCAGCGGAAGAAGGTCTTCGCCGACGCTGCAGCCCATGGCCCGGTCCTGGCCATCACCGAAGGTCTGCTGATCTACCTCGAATCCGATGCGGTCGCAGGCCTCGCGCGCGAACTGCACGACATCGCGAAAGCCCGCTGGTGGCTCACCGACCTGGCCTCTCCCCTGCTCCTGAAATTCAATTCGAGGAGGGGGCAATCCATGCTGCGCAATGCGCCGTTTCGCTTCGCCCCTGCCGAGGGAACGGCATTCTTCACGCCCTTCGGCTGGCACGAGGCGGAGTTCCGTTCGACCTGGGACGATTCGTTCCGCCTGCATCGCACGATGCGCTGGGCCTGGCTCTGGCGGCTGCTCCTGCGGCTGCGCTCGCAGCGCACCCAGCAGGCGATCCGCCGGATCTACGCGACCGCGTTGCTCGAATCGGGTTGAAGCGAAGCCTCCTGGCGCCTGACAGGGGCTCCGGAGCAATGCACCGCCCTGGCCATCCCTGCCATTAGTCACATGCCTGTCACGAGCCGCGCGGGCTAAAATGACAAGGCTGTCCCGCGCGCTGCGCGCGACCGTCCCGCATTCGCCCTTCCGCCCTGTCCCGAGGCACTTCGATGACCCGTTCGCCCCTCCTGCGCCGGCTGCTGCCGGTGCTGATCGCCACGACCCTGAGCATGACCACCGGAATCGCGCTCGCCGCCGACGCGGCGCCGCACTCCAAGCCCGCCACCCACGCCGAAGCTGCCATGGCCTTCACCGCCGCCAATCCGTTCTACGCTCCGAGCCATCTGCAGTTCCAGACGCCGATGTTCGACAAGATCAAGGTCACGGATTACACGCCGGCGCTCGATGCCGGCATGGCGCAGCAGAAGAAGGAGATCGAGGCGATCGCCGACAACAAGGCGCCGCCGACCTTCGAGAACACCATTGTCGCGATGGAACGCTCGGGCCAGTTGCTCACGCGCGTGCAGAAAGTGTTCTTCAATCTCACCCAGTCGGACACCAACGACGACATGGAGAAGATCGAGGAGGACATGGCGCCGAAGCTGTCGCAGCACCAGGACTCGATCACCCTCAACGCCAAGCTGTTCGCACGCGTGAAGGCTGTGTACGACGAGCGCGCGAAGCTCAAGCTCGATCCGGAGTCCAACCATCTGGTCGAGAAGTACTACGACATGTTCGTGCGCAACGGCGCCCAGCTCGACGACGCCGACAAGGAAAAGATCAAGGCGATGAACGAGCGGTTGGCCACGCTTGAAACGCAGTTCGGCAAGAACGTCCTCGCCTCGACGGCCGCCGGCGCAGTCGTGGTGGACAACAAGGCCGACCTCGACGGCATGTCCGACACCGACATCGCCGCTGCCGCCGAAGCGGCGAAGGGCCGCCACCTCGACGGCAAGTACCTGCTGCCGCTGCAGAACACCACGGTGCAGCCGTACCTCGCCTCACTGAAGAATCGTGCGCTGCGCGAGCGCATCTTCCGCGCATCGAGCAGCCGCAGCGACGTCGATGGTCCGAACGACAACCGCGCGGTCATCGCCGAGATGGCGCAGATCCGCGCGCAGCGCGCCAAGCTGCTCGGCTACAACGACTTCGCCTCGTACACGCTCGAAGACCAGATGGCGCAGAACCCGAAGGCCGCTATCGACCTGATGACGCGCGTGGCCGCACCCGCCGTCGTCAAGGCGCACGCCGAGGCCGCGAAGATCCAGGCCGTGATCGACAAGGAAGCCGCCGACGCCCACACGCCGAGCTTCAAGCTGCAGCCGTGGGACTGGGACTTCTACGCCGAGAAGGTGCGCAAGGCCGAGTACGACCTCGACGAAGCGCAGATCAAGCCCTACTTCGAGATCAACCGCGTGCTCAACGACGGCGTGTTCTTCGCCGCGCACACGCTGTACGGACTGACCTTCAAGCCGCGCACGGACCTGCCGGTCTACGATCCCGACGTGAAGGTGTACGAGGTATTCGATCCGAAGGGCAAGTCGATCGCGCTGTTCTACTTCGACTACTTCGCGCGCGACAGCAAGCACGGCGGCGCGTGGATGGATTCGTTCGTCGACCAGAGCGGGCTGCTGCACCAGCAGGCGGTGATCGTGAACGTCTGCAACTTCACCAAGCCGGCACCCGGCCAGCCGGCCCTGATCTCGTTCGACGACGTGACCACGATGTTCCATGAGTTCGGCCACGGCCTGCACGGCCTGCTGTCGAACGTGAAGTATCCGTACTTCACCGGCACCTCCACGCCGCGCGACTTCGTCGAGTTCCCGTCGCAGTTCAACGAGAACTGGGCGCTCGACCCGACCGTGTTCGCCAACTACGCGAAGAACTACAAGACCGGCGAACCGATGCCGGCCGACCTCGTCGCGAAGATCAAGAAGTCCGGCACCTTCAACCAGGGCTACGAGACCACCGAGTACGTCGCTGCCGCCCTGCTCGACATGGCATGGCACCAGTTGCCCGCCGATGCGCCGCGCCAGGATGTGGATACCTTCGAGGCCAACGCGCTCAAGCAGTACGGCGTCGCGGTCGACGAAGTGCCGCCGCGTTATCACAGCACCTACTTCCAGCACATCTGGGGCAATGGCTACGCGGCCGGCTACTACGCCTACCTGTGGACTGCGGTGCTCGCGCAGGACGCGTTCGCATGGTTCACCGAACACGGTGGTCTGAAGCGGGAGAACGGCCAGCACTTCGAGGACACCGTGCTCTCGCGCGGCGGCACCAAGGATGCGCATCAGTTGTACCTGGACTTCCGCGGGCAGGAGCCGAGCGTGCAGCCATACCTCGAGAAGAAGGGCCTGACTGACGTTCCGGCGGACGCAGCGAAGCCGTAAGCGTTCGCGTCACCGGACATCGAAAGAAACAGGCGGCTTCGGCCGCCTGTTTCGTTTGTGCATGGACGCAGGGAGCGACCGACGATTTCGGTGACCGGATATCGCACATCAGCTTGCCCCGACTGCGCACCGGAGTACGCTTGCCCGTATTGCCGGAGGTGACATGCGTCGGATCCTGCGCGCCGTTCTCGCCATATCGCTGCTGTTCGCAGCTGCCGATGCGTGGCCGGACGAGGCCATCGAGAAGCAGCTGGACGACGCGTACATACGCGACAGTAGCGAGGCGATCCAGCTCGCGCAGAAGCTGCTGCAGCATCCCGAGCGCTTGAGCGAGACCGAACTGATCGCGGCCAATTCCTATCTCTGCGAGTCGCTGGAAGACCGGGGACGCTTCGACGACGCCCTGGCGCAGGAAAGCGCCTTCGCCACCAAACTGCCTGCCAAGCCCCTCCCCGAGCAGATCGAGTTCTCGGCCCGGCTGCTCACCTGCGGCGGCTATGGCGCGAAGCAGAAGCAGCGCTTCGCCGAAGCGATGGGGGATTTCGACCGCGCGATCGCGCTCATCGATGCCAGCCAGCCAGCCGGCGCTCCCCACGAGAATCGCGCGATCATCGCCTTGTCGTACGCGCTGTACCGCCGCGCCGGCACCTACGACACCCTCGGCGATCCCGCCGCCGCACTGGCCGACCTGACCCGCGCCCTGAGCATCCTGCCCGACGACCCGAACGACAGCGATCTCGTCGCGCAGCGCATGAACATCGCCAGCGCCATCGGCCACCTGCACATGCGCCGGCAGGAATACGCCGAGGCTGCGCATGCCTACGAGGACGTGCTGCAGGCGGCGCTGAAAGTCGGCGACCCGCATTCCCAGGCCGTCATCGAACTCGACCTCGGCGAGTCCTACCGCGGATTGCAGCGCTGGCGGGATTCCGAGCAAGCCTATGCCAGGGCCGAGGCGATCGGCACCACCTTGAAGAGCAAGGGCCTGCTCGGGCGCGCGCATGCGGGACTCGGTGCGCTCGCGCGTGCACGAAAGGATTATCCGAGGGCGCTGGCGAACCTGGCCCTCGCGCACGACGAATTGTCCGCGGCGAAACTGCCGCTGGACTTGGACAATGCCGACCTTGAACGCGCCGAAGTGCTGGCCGACACGCACCACTGGCCGGAACTGTCCGCGCTTGCGGGCCAACTCGTCGCCTCGCTGTCGAAGGACGGCGACAAACGACTGCTCAGCTACGCGCTCGACCTGCGTGCCCGTGCGGCCGAGGGCCGCGGCGATCTTGGTGCCGCGCTCATCGATACGCGCACAGAAGTCGCGTTGCTGGGCCAGATCCAGCGCAGCGAGCTGTCGGACGAACTGGCCAAGCGCAACGTACAGTTCGACGTCGCCAGGCTCGAGGACAAAGCCAGCCTGCTTGCCCGCGAGAACGAGCTGGCGCATGTGCAGATCGAACGCGATCGCGACGTCAGCCTGATCCAGCGCTCCACCATCGCCATCGCGATCGGCATCGTGCTCTTGTTGGCATTCAGTATCCGGCGGCGCGTGAAGGTGCAGCGCCTGCTCACGAAGCTCGCGCAGGACGACCACTTGACCGGGCTGCGCAACCGCCGCGCATCGCTGGCAGCGGCGGCCGAGTTGTTCGAAACCTCGCGCCGGACAGGAACGCCGTTCTCGCTCGCATTGATCGACATCGACCACTTCAAGCGCATCAACGATACTTACGGACACGCTGCCGGCGACGCCGTGCTGGTCGCGGTCGCGACCTGCATGCGCGAATCGCTGCGCACCGACGACATCTGCGGACGCGTCGGCGGCGAGGAATTCCTGTTCGTGTTTCCGCGTTGCGACCGCGCGCACGCGGCCACCCTGCTCGAACAGATCCGCGCCGCGGTGACCGCGCTGCGCATTCCCGCATTGCCCGCCGACCATCCGTTGACGATGAGCGCCGGGCTGACCGAGCGGCGCGCCGACGACACCCTGCTGGACACCCTTGTACGCCGTGCCGATGTCGCCCTGTACGCGGCCAAGCACGCCGGACGCGATAGGGTCGTGGCGGATACGGTGCTTGCTGCGTGAAG
>DATHOV010000102.1:0-5546 GCA_035484515.1 Lysobacteraceae bacterium | reverse complement strand
CGGGCTGCGTCACCTATTCGCCGCAGCCGCTAGATACCCGCGTGCCGGCACCCACCGACGCCGGGACGGTCGCGGTGGATGCGGCGAAGATGCCGTTGCCGGAGCTGCGCACCCACGTCTACGACCCCAGCGACGGTTTCGACATCACCGAAATCGCGATGCTCGCGGTCGCCAACAATTCCGACCTGCGCCTGGCCCGCGACGATGCGCACATCGCGCGCGCGCAAGCGTTCGCCGCCGGCCTGCTGCCCGATCCGCAGATCGCCCTGAACCAGGCAAATCCCACCCAGCACATTCCCGGCAGCGACGTCGAGGCGCTCGGCTATGGCGTCACCTACGACGTCAACACCCTGCTGCGGCATTCGGCGGACACCGCATCGGCGCACGCCGCGCAGACCAAGGCCGAACTCGACCTGCTGTGGAAGGAATGGCAGACCGTCGCGCAGGCGCGCCTGCTGTTCGTGCGCAATGTATTCGGCGAGCGCAATCTGGCCATCCTCGAACAGGAACAGGCGATGTTCGTCGATCGCCAGAAGCGGCTTCAGCGCGCCCTCGATGCGGGCAACATGACCGCCGATGTGATCGCCACGAGCTATACCGACGTGACCAGTTCGCAGCAGAAGATCGACGACGCACAGCGCAAGCTCGAGCAGAACTGGCACGACCTGAACACCCTGCTCGGCCTCGCCCCGAGCACGCGCCTGAAACTCGTCGGCGATGCGGACGTACCGGACATCGACGAGGCCGGTGTGCGCGCTTTGATGGCCGACCTGCCGCGCCGGCGTCCGGACCTCGTCGAACTCGAAGCTGGTTACCGAAGCGAGGAAGAAAAATTCCGCTCGGCGGTGATCCAGCAATTCCCCGTGCTCACCGTCGGCTTCAATCGCGCGCGCGATACCAGCGGCATCTACAGCCAGGGATTCGCGCTCGCACTGTCGCTGCCGATCTTCAACGGCAATCGCGGCAACATCGCAATCGAAAAAGCCACGCGCAAGCGGCTCCATGACGAATACGAGGGGCGGCTGGTCGCCACCCAGTCGGAAGTCGATGCGATCCTCGACGACCGCGCGCTGGCCATGCACCAGCTCAAGCAGTGCAAGGCGAGCGAAGCCGAACTGGCACGGCTGGCGGAGCATTCGCAGGCTGCCTACTCGGCTGCCAACATCGACGTGCTGAACTACACCATCCAGCGCGATGCGCTGATCTCCAAACGGCTCGAACGGCTCGGACTCGAACAGGCACTGGTCGAGCAGCAGGTGGGCCTGCAAACACTGCTCGGCGGCGAGTTGCCGACGGCCGATGTCCTGGAGGAATCCTCGAAATGACGCACGGCGTGCTTGCAATGGTTGTGCTCTCGACGCTCGCTCTCGCGGCCTGCGGTTCGGGCACCGGCGACGAAGCCGCGAAATCCGGCGATGCGGCAGCTGGCAGCGTGCTCGTGCAGACCGCACTGCCCACGCGCCAGTCGCTCTCGCAGACCGAGGTGCTGTACGGCGAGGTCGTGCAGGATGTCGGCGACAGCGAGAGCGTGAGTTTCGCGCGAGCCATCCAGATCTCGAAGCTGATGGTCGGCAGCGGGCAATCTGTCAAGCGCGGCGATGTCCTTCTGGAAGTCACGACCGATCCGAACGCAGCGACCACCTACCTGCAGGCGCAATCGGCGGTAGCCGGAGCCGAGCACGACTACAAGGTGCAACAGGAACTCGCGAGCGAGCATCTCGCGACCGAGTCGCAGCTCGCGTCCGCGCGCAAGACCCTGACCGATGCGCAATCGGCACTGGCCGCGCAGCAGCAGCTTGGCGCGGCTCCCGGCAAGCAAGTCATCCATGCAGGCCGCGATGGCATCGTCGGCGGGCTCACCGCGCAGCAGGGCGATCGCATCCAGGCCGGAACCACGGTCCTGCAGTTGTCGCAGACCGCCGGCAAGCGCGCCCTGCTCGGCGCCGAACCCGAAGACGTGCGCCGCCTCGCGCCGGGCATGGCGGTGAAGATCACGCCGGTGTTCGGCGGCGATCCGGTGGCGGCGAAGATCAGCGAAGTGCTCGATGTGATCAATCCGCAGACGCGCCTGGTCGATGTCGCCGTCGCGCTGCCGGATACGTCCTCGCAACTGATTCCCGGATCGAAGGTGCGCGGCGAAATCAGCCTGACCGCGAAGGACGTCTGGGCGGTGCCGCGATCGGCCGTCCTCGACGACGCCGACGGCGCCTACGTGTTCCAGATCGTCGGCGGGCATGCGAAGCGCGAGAAGGTGCATGTCCAGGTCGAGAGCGGCGACCTCGCCGGGATCGATGGGGCTTTCGATCCGAAGCAGCCGCTGGTCGTGCTCGGCAACTACGAACTCTCCGACGGCATGGCGGTCAGGACGGCCGAACCGTGATTATTGAATCAGGGGCGGTCGAATCCGGGACGACGATCGAATCGTGACGACCATCTGCGACCCAACGCGCGGGAGCAACGCCCCATGATGGCCAACGGGTGGATGCAGGCGCACCGGCGATCGGTGGTGTTCTTCCTGTGCATCCTCATCGTCGCCGGCGCGGTGGCCGCATTCAATCTGCCGGTCAGTCTGTTTCCCTGGGTGAATTTTCCGCGCGTGCTGGTCAGCGTGGATGCCGGCGACCGGCCGGCCGAGCAGATGGAACTGGAAGTCATGCGGCCGGTCGAGGAAGCGATCCAGCGTGTGCCCGGCGTGGTCAACGTGCGCTCCACGGTCAGTCGCGGCGAGGCCGATGTGTCGATCAACTTCGACTGGGGCGGCGACATGGTCATGTCGACCTTGCAGATCACCCAGGCCGTCAACCAGTTGCTGCCGTCGCTGCCGCAGGGGACGTCGATCGAAGTCCGGCGCATGGACCCGACCGTGTTTCCGATCCTCGCCTACAGTCTGGCTTCTTCGCACGAAAGTCCCTCGCAGCTCTACGACATCGCGCAGTACAAGCTGCGTCCGCTGCTGGCAGGCATTCCCGGCGTCGCGCGCGCGGAAGTCGTCGGCGGCGCACAGGAGGAATACCAGGTCATCGTCGATCCGGCGCGACTGGTCGCCTACGACCTGAGCCTGTCGGATGTCTCGACCGCGCTGTCGGCCGCGAACGTCGTCAAGGCGGTCGGCCGGCTGGAGGATCACTACAAACTTTATCTCGCGGTCGCCGATACGCGCTTCCACGACATCGACGAGATCCGCCAGACCGTCCTGAAGGCCGGCAAGAATGGCCTGGTCCGCCTCGACGATGTCGCCACGGTCGTGCGCGGCGTCGCTCCGCAATGGGTTCGCGTGAATGCGGACGGCCACGACGCGGTCCTGCTCAACATCTACCAGCAGCCCGACAGCAACAGCGTGCAGATCGCCGCGGACGTCAAGGCGCGGCTCGAAGGCGCGGGGCTGCCGAAGGACGTGAAGCTCGCCAACTGGTACGACCAGAGCGATCTCGTCACTGCCTCGGCGGCGAGCGTGCGCGATGCGATCCTGATCGGCATGCTGCTCGCGGGCGGCGTGCTGTGGCTGTTCCTGCGCAACATCCGCATCACCCTGATCGCGATCGCGGTGGTGCCGGCGGTGCTCGCCGCCACGGTCCTGATGCTGTACGTGCTGCACATGAGCTTCAACATCATGACGCTCGGCGGCATGGCCGCGGCGGTGGGCCTGATCATCGACGACGCGATCGTGATGACCGAGCACATCATCCGTCGCATCAACGGGCCGGCCGACGAGGACCACGACCAGATCTGGCAGGCGGCGCGCGAATTCACCCAGCCGCTGGTCGGATCGTCGGCCTCGACGATCATCATCTTCGTGCCGCTGGCCTTCCTGTCGGGCGTCACCGGCGCGTTCTTCAAGGCGCTGTCGCTGACGATGGCTTCCGGTCTTCTGTTCTCGTTCCTGGTCGCGTGGATCGCGATCCCGATCCTGACCGACCACATCCTCAGCGCCGATGACGCACCGCCCGAGCACGACGACGGATTCATGTGCCGCCTGCATGGGCGCTACCGCCGCCTGTTGCCGCGCCTGATCGCGCGTCCTTCGCTGCTGCTGATCGGCCTGGTGCCCCTGCTTGCTCTAGGATTGATCGCGTACTTCAACGTCGGCTCGGGCTTCATGCCCGACATGGACGAGGGCGGGTTCGTGCTCGACTACCGCTCTGCACCGGGCACGTCGCTGACCGAGACCAACCGCTTGCTCAACCAGGTCGAGACGATCGTGCGCGAGAATCCGTACGTCGAAACCTATTCCAGGCGCACGGGCACCCAGCTCGGCGGCGGCCTGACCGAGGCGAACGAAGGCGATTTCTTCATCCGCCTGAAGAAGGGTTCGCGACCGCCCATCGAAACCGTGATGGAGGACATCCGGCAGAAGGTCGAAGCGCGCGTGCCGGGCCTGGATATCGAACTGGCGCAGTTGCTCGAAGACGTGATCGGCGACCTGACTGCCGTGCCGCAGCCGGTCGAGATCAAGCTGTACTCGGATGACCCGAAGCTGCTGGAGTCGTCCGCGCGCAACATCGCCGCGCAGCTCGAAAAGGTCCACGGCGTGGTCGACGTGCAGGACGGCATCGTGCCGGCGGGCGATGCGCTGGAGATCCGCATCGACCGCGTCAAGGCCTCGCTCGAGGGCATCACCTCCGAAGCGGCGACCCAGATCGTGCAGGAAGCCGTGGACGGCGAAGTCACCACATCCGTGCGCGGCGACGTGAAGATGATCGGCGTGCGCGTGTGGACGCCGCCGCAGGTGCGTTCATCCGAGCAGAGCCTCGGCGATCTGTTGCTGCGTGCACCCGACGGTCACCTGCTGCCATTGTCGAGGATCGCGGAGATCCACGCGGTCAGCGGCCAGCCGCAGATCGACCGCGAGGACCTCAAGCGCATGATCGCGGTGACCGGGCGCATCAGCGGCCGCGACCTCGGATCGACGATCGCCGATGTGCAGAAGATGCTCGGGCGCAAGGACGTGTTGCCTGCCGGCATGCGCTATGAACTCGGTGGCCTCTACAAGCAGCAGCAGATCGCCTTCCACGGACTGATGGCGGTGTTCATTGCCGCGCTCGCCCTGGTGTTCCTGCTGCTGCTGTACCTCTACGAGAGTTTCCGCGTCGCACTGACGATTCTCGCCATGCCGCTGCTCGCGGTGTCGGCGGTGTTCATCGGACTGTGGGTCACCGGGATCGAACTCAACATCTCGGCGATGATGGGCATGACGATGATCATCGGCATCGTCACCGAGGTCGCGATCTTCTATTTTTCCGAATACCGCGACACTTCGGCCGGCGGCCATTCCGTCGATGCGCTCGTGCAGGCCGGCATCAATCGCATGCGGCCGATCGCGATGACCACGATCGCGGCGATCCTGACCCTGCTTCCGCTCGCGTTCGCGTTCGGCCAGGGCTCCGCGATGCAGCAACCGCTCGCGGTGGCGATCGTCTCGGGCCTGCTCGTGCAACTGCCTCTCGTGCTGCTGGCGATGCCGGTGCTCTTCCATTGGCTGCACGGACGGGCTTCACGGTCGCGTCCGAAGGCCGCGGCGGCGCGTATCGCGCGCTGTACGCCCACGT
>DATHOV010000101.1:0-2432 GCA_035484515.1 Lysobacteraceae bacterium | reverse complement strand
AGGCGCGATGGAGGTGTGGTGCGTGAAGCGCGCGCCGGTCTCGGCGAGCTCATGCACGAGCTGCGGCGCAACTTCCGCGATGCGCTGCATGTAGCGGCTGTACTTGGCGTGCAGCAGGCGGCCGGCGATCTTCACTCCCGGCTTCCAGCCATCGCGCGCCATTTCCGGGCGCTTGCGCAGCATCTCGGCGGTGACCTCGAACAGTTCGTCCATGATCGGCGCGGGGCCTTTTTCCTGGGCGAGCGAAAGCGCCATCTCCCAGCCGGCGATCGCCATCTCGCGCGAGACGCCTTCGGTGAACTCGCAGGCTTCCGGCGAGCCGTACTGCTGGCGCAGCATCGTCATCGTCGAGCCCAGGCCGAGGAAGCCCATGCCGTGGCGGCGCTTGCGCACGATCTCGTCGCGCTGCTGCTGCAGGGGCAGGCCGTTGACCTCGACGACGTTGTCGAGCATGCGGGTGAACACGCGCACGACTTCCTTGTACTCGTCCCAGTCGAAGCGCGCCTTGTCGGTGAAGGCGTCGCGCACGAAGGTGGTCAGGTTCACCGAGCCGAGCAGGCAGGCGCCGTAGGGCGGCAACGGTTGCTCGCCGCAGGGGTTGGTCGCGCGGATGTTCTCGCACCACCAGTTGTTGTTCATCTCGTTGACGCGGTCGATCAGGATGAAGCCGGGCTCGGCGAAGTCGTAGGTGGAGACCATGATCATGTCCCACAGGTGACGCGCCTTGACGTGGCCGTAGATCTTGCATGCGACCAGGCCGTCGTCGCGGGTCACGTAGTTCTTCGTCGTCGGCCATTCGCGCCAGACGACGGTTTGCGCGTCGTCGAGGACGAAGTCGCCCTGTTCCTTGAGGTTGATCGGGAACACCAGCGGCCAGTCGCCGTCCTTCTGCACGGCGTCCATGAAATCGTCGGTGACCAGCAGCGAGAGGTTGAACTGGCGCAGGCGCCCGTCCTCGCGCTTGACGCGGATGAACTCGCGCACGTCGGGATGGCAGACGTCGAAGGTGCCCATCTGCGCGCCGCGGCGGCCGCCGGCCGAGGACACGGTGAAGCACATCTTGTCGTAGATATCCATGAAGGACAGCGGTCCGGACGTGTACGCGCCCGCGCCCGACACGTAGGCGCCACGCGGGCGCAGGGTCGAGAATTCGTAGCCGATGCCGCAGCCGGCCTTGAGCGTGAGACCGGCCTCGTGGACCTTGTCGAGAATGCCGTCCATCGAATCCTCGATGGTGCCGGACACCGTGCAGTTGATCGTGGACGTGGCGGGCTTGTGTTCGAGCGCGCCGGCGTTCGAGGTGATGCGGCCGGCGGGGATCGCGCCGCGGCGCAGCGCCCACAGGAAGCGCTCGAACCAGTACGACTTCTTCTCGGGCGTGGTTTCGGCATCGGCGAGCGCGCGCGCGACGCGCTGGTAGGTGTGGTCGATGTCGGTGTCCACCGGCTCGCCGCGCTTGCTCTTGAGGCGGTACTTCTTGTCCCAGATGTCCCACGAAGCGGGTTGCATCGCGATGTCCTGCGCAGCTTCGGGTTGGACGATCTGCAGACGTGCCGTGCTCATGCGGGGAATTTCCTTATGTTGTTCTTAGTTGTTGTCGAAAACAGGCGATCCGATCGTGCGTTTCCCAGGGGGCGCCGACGCTTCGCCTGCGCGCGTTTTCGCGCGCGCATCGATATCGCGTGGTGTGAGCCTGCGGATCGCTGCATTCCGGATGTACGCCATTGACAGCATGGCATCTCCTCAGCTCTGCGCCCCGTTCCAGCCCAACCCCATCGGCTGGGGTTGCCCTCCCGGCGGAACCCAACATCTTGGGCCGCAGCGGGCATTCAACGTAACACAACGTTACCCGCTGTCAACGTGCGAACGCAGCATTTTTTCGCTGTCCGACAGGGCGCCGCGTCGCTGCTTGATTTCAACGAAATGCAAGGGCCGCGAGCGAGATTCCGAACCGTTGCGTATGGGCAAATTTTCGCCAGCCGGGGCGCTGGTGAAGCGGTTCGATCCGGGCCGATCTGATGGTCAGGTCAGGTCGCTTCCCGGACCGCTTCGTTCTTGCGCACAAGCGCGTAGTAGAAACCGTCCATGCCGTCCTCGCCCGGCAGGCGTTGGCGACCGGGCTCTGCGGGGTGGCCGAAACGCGCGTCCAGGGGCTCTTCCATCGCATCGTCGGTGCGGGCGAGGAAGGCGGCGATGCGCTCGGCGTTTTCGGCACGCAGGATCGAGCAGGTCGCATACAGCAGGCGCCCGCCCGGGCGGAGCACGTGCCAGGCGGCGTCGAGCAGGCGGTCCTGCGCGGTCGCCAGCGCAGCGAGGTCGGATTCGCGCCGATGCCATTTGATGTCGGGTTGGCGGCGGATGATGCCGGTCGCCGAACACGGCGCGTCCAGCAGCACGGCGTCGAAGGGTCTGCCGTCCCACCACGTCGCGCA
>DATHOV010000100.1:0-3656 GCA_035484515.1 Lysobacteraceae bacterium | reverse complement strand
ACGCATTCCGCGCGGCCAGCCAGGGCAACGTCGTGCTCGATGGCCACGAGGACTACCAGCAGTCCGGCCTGAACGACGTGCTGGTGCCCACCACGGTGCGCACCGGCACCGGCAGCATCGACATCGTCGCCGCACAGGACCTGAGCTTCGCCGATCCGCTCGCACCGGCCAGCATCTACACGGCTGGGCAGCCGGGCGCTGGCACCGAATACGATTCGAGCGTCTCCGTCGTGCGCGGCGGCGCCACCAATCCCGACGTGATCGTCGGCGCACAGGCCAATGCCGAGGCTGCCGGCAACATCACCCTGAGCGCGGGACGCGACATCGACGACAACAACGAGCTGTTCGATCCCGACGGCAGCATCACCGGCGTGGCGGGCAACTACATCGCCCAGTTCTGGTGGCCGTGGATGCAGGTCGGCGCTCCGCTCAATGGCGACGGTACCGCGGTCATTGCGGCGCCGATCAACTTCGGCGGCTTCGCGCAGGGCGTGCTCAGCACCGGCGGCAATGTCGTGGTGACCGCGGGTCGCGACATCAACGAGCTATCCGTCTCGCTGCCGGTGAGCTACACCCTCGACGGCACCGACAAGACGCTTTATGGCGGCGGCAACCTTACCGTGCATGCCGGCGGCGACGTGCTCGGCGGCGACTACTTCGTAGCTCGCGGCAACGGCACGCTCAGCGCGGGCGGCGATATCGGTTCGGCGTTCACGCTGACGGCAACCGGTGGCGACGCTTCGGGCGTCGAACGCAACGTCGTCAGCCCGGTCGATCCGGTGTTCGCCCTGCAGGACGGCAGCTGGACGATCCAGGCCCGCGGCGACGCCGCGATCGGCGCGATCGTCAATCCGTCGTACCAGGTGATCGGAGACCAGACCGGCACGCTCGTACCCGCGCGGGCGACGCTGGACTACAGCACGGATTCGAGCGTCTCGGTCAGCTCTCTGGACGGCAACGTCAGTCTCAACACGCTCACCCTGCCAGGCGAACTGTTCGACTATGGGGTGCGCGATTCCTTCAATGAGATTCCGGTGTCCAATCTCGGCATCGACGACGTGCTGCCAGCGTCGCTCAGCGCCGTCGCGTTCACCGGGGATCTCTCGATCGAGCGCTCCGCGCGCATGTTCCCGTCGGCGACCGGAGAACTCTCGCTGCTTGCAGACGGCAGCATCGACTTTTACGACGACACCGTCGTGCAGGGCACCGTGCAGGAAAACGCCTTTGCGATGCTCGACGCACCTGGCGACTACGAGGGCGACGACCGTTCCCCGACCGCGCTGCAGAAGCTCAACCTGCATCGCAACGACAGCCAGCCCATCTACATCTACGCACTGAACGGCGACATCGTCGACGGCTTCGCCTCGGGCGGCTTCATGCTCAATCCGCTCACGATCGACCTGCCAAAGACTGCCCAGATCCGCGCCGGCCGCGACATCGTCAACCTCGATCTGCGTGGCCAGAACTACGACGCTTCCGACATCACCAGCGTGATCGCCGGTCGCGACCTGTACTACACGCCGATCGCCGGAGCACCGGACGATCCGGAGTTCGCAACGCGCTGGAGCTGGCTGCAACTCGCAGGCCCCGGCACTTTCGTGGTGCAGGCCGGACGCAATCTCGGGCCGCTGACTTCGGCGAACGAAGCGCTCGACGCAGCCGGCGGCGCACTCGCCAACACCGACGCCGGAGGCATCCGCACCGTCGGAAACAGCGACAACGCCGGACTGCCGGACCAGGGCGCCGCGATCGACGTGCGCTACGGCGTCGGGCCCGGCATCGACGTCGCCGATTTCTCCGCACAGTACATCGACCCCGAGGCGGCAGACACGACCGACACCTACCGCGCCTGGCTGGCCGCCTATGTGCTGCAGATCGAAAACGACAAGCTCAGCCGCGCCGGTCAATCCCCGCTGGCATCGCTGACGCCGGATCAGGCCTGGACGCTGTTCGGACAATTGCCGAACGACAGCCAATTGGTGCTCGTCGATCGCGTCTTCCTGGACGTGCTCAACCGTACCGGCACCGACGCCGTCGATCCTGCCAGTCCCGACTTCGGAAAGTACGCGCCCGGCTATACCGCCATCCAGACCTTGTTCCCGTCGGATCTGGGCTACACCGCGAACAACCTGGAAGGTGGCGCGAACGGCGCGTCCACGCAGGTCGCAACCGGCAACCTCGACATGCGCGGCTCCACCGTACAGACCGAGCGCGGCGGCGACATCAGCATCATCGGACCCGGCGGCAACGTGCTCGTCGGCAGCGTCTCGGCGCCGCCGACCGTCGTCGACGCAGACGGCAATACCCTCATCGGCCCGGACCAGCAGGGCATCCTCGCACTCGGCCAGGGCGACATCGGCATGTTCAGCGACGGCAGCGTGCTGCTCGCGCAGAGCCGGATCTTCACCGAACGCGGCGGCGATCTCACGATCTGGAGTTCGAACGGCGACATCAATGCCGGCAAGGGCGCCAAGACCAGTTCCGAAAAGCCGCCCATCAGCTATCTGTGCGACGAAGACCATTATTGTTTCGTCAATGCAGAAGGGCAGGTCAGCGGCGCCGGCATCGCCACCCTGGAAACCACGCCCGGCGACCCGGCTGGCGACGCCGTGCTGGTCGCGCCGCGCGGCACCGTGGATGCAGGCGACGCCGGCATCCGCGTCGCCGGCAACCTTGTCGTCGCCTCGGAGTTCGTCGCCAACGCCGACAACATCGATGTGAAAGGCAGCTCGATCGGCGTGTCCGGAGGGCATAGCGTGAACACCGGTGCCTTGAGCGCCGCGTCCTCGGCCGCGTCCGCGGTTGCCGACGCTGCCGGCGACCTGTCTCAACAGAGATCGGCGCCGATGCACGATGTGCCGTCGATGATCTCGGTGCAGGTCATCGGATTCGGTAGCTGTGCGCCCGACGATCCGCGCTGCAAGCCGCAGTGAACGTCGCACCGTCGATCGGACCATCGACGACCATGGTGGGCGCAGTGAGCGCATCGCTGCGCGCCCTGGCCTTCGCGCACGGCGCGAAGGCGTTCATCGTTGCGCGAACCTGCGATTCGCAAGCGCTCCACTTCACTCCGGTGGAGTAGGGCAAGCGCAGGTCGCAGGTCGCCTTCAGGCGGCGCTTGCTCTTCTCGCGCCTTTGCGGCGCTCACAGGTCTTGTTCAAGTCGCGACTTCAGGCAGGCTGAGCCACTGGCCTTGCCGGTTTTTCTTCGCCCAACTCCGGGGACGGCAACCAGGGCTTCACTGAAGCGACCGGCCTTGTCGTTGTTGACGAGCGGTTTCGCCCGCGGCAGCAGGCGAAACCCCTCTGCAACTAGGAAGACGTCCCCTCGGCGAGAAGGAACTGCCTACCCGGACTTGGATGAAGAACCAAAAAAAATCCCCCGGCAATGCCGGGGGATTGTCTGTTCCGTAACGAAGGCCTTCCTTGCGCACCGCACCGGCAGAACACGCCGGTGCGGTGAAAACAGAACCCGCCGATCGGGCGCCACCCTGGGCGCGCGATCATCTTCGTTCGTGTTACGGCTTGAAGCACCTGCCGACGTTGCCCGTCACCGCAGTGCCGAACGGGATGGCGCCATCGATATAGGCGTAGCCGGTCGGCAGCACCGGACGCAGCGTGTGGTTGTAGAACAGGTCGAACAGGTTCTGGATCGCC
>DATHOV010000099.1:0-4377 GCA_035484515.1 Lysobacteraceae bacterium | reverse complement strand
CATCGTGGCCTGGATGGGTATCGGAGCGGCAGCCATGGGAAACATCGCGGCCTGGATGGGTGTCGAAGCGGCAGCGATGGGAAACATCGTGGCGCGGATGGGTATCGAAGCGGCGGCGATGGGAAACATCGTGGCCTGGATGGCCATCGGCGGCGCATGGATGGGCATCGGCATGCCGAATCGTGGTCTCGACGCTGCATTGAATGGATCGTGCGTGGCAGGGAAGGAAGCCTTCGCCCGCGCAATGACCGCATTCGCACGACCGCAGCCTGCGCGCGTGGCTGGATTCCTGTTGGCGACCCGACCGATTCATGGACCTTCCCCTGACATGGCATCGCTCCATGCGATGCGTGGGAAGCAGCATGGCGGAGGGCAGTCTCATGGCGTGAGACAGGGTGACGGGGTCGGGTTCAGGCTCGTTCTTCCAAGGGAAACGAATCCGACCTCATCCCCATGGACCTGATCCCATCGCGCGCCTTACAGCCTGCCCCACCCATACACGTCCACGGGCGCGTGTCCCTCGATCGCCTGCGGCCCGAGCGGGGCCAGCTTCTCGTCCTGGCCCAGCGCTCTGGCGACCTCGCCGGTGCACACCACGCGACAGCCGACCGTCCCGGTCAGGCCTTCCACGCGCGAGGCCACGTTCGCCACATCGCCGATGGCGGTGTAGTCGTTGCGGATCGTCGCGCCCATCGTGCCGACCACGGCATCGCCGGCGTGCAGGCCCACGCCGATCTCGATCGGCGCCAGTCCCTCGTGTGCGAGGACTTCGTTGAGTTTCGCCACTGCATCGTGCATCGCCCTGGCCGCGTCGAATCCGGAACGGCAGGGATCGGGAAGTGCCTTGGGTGCACCGAAGATCGCCGTGATTCCGTCGCCCATGGAATTGACGACGGTACCGCCCTCGGCGTGGACCGCCGCGACGACGCGATCGAAGGTGCGGTTGAGCAGACGGATCGCGGCCTCCGGCGGCATCGATTCGCTGCGCGTGGCGAAGCCGTGGATATCCGAGCACAGGATGCAGACATACCTGCGCTCGCCACCCAGCGGCGGCGACAGCGTTCCGTCCAGGATCTCCTTCATCACGCCCGGACTCACGCTGGCCGAGAACGCGCGTTGCAGCAGGTGTCGTTCCTCCAGCCTGGACGATGCGTCCACGGCGGCCCTGGCCGCCAGGGCAAGGAACGCACTTGCGAGGATTCCGCTCATCGGGATGTACCAGTTGCCGCGGAACAGTGCCGCATCGGCGGTGAACACCAGGCAGCTGCCGATGATGAACGCGGCGGTCGCCGGAATCGGGCGGAGTCCTGCGAACCACCCCATGGCGGCCACGGCGATGAGACACAGCACCGACCACGGGGACAGCGGCCGCACGAGTCCGCCGTCGAGCAGCAGGCGCAGCGTCTGGGCGTGCAGCAGGACGCCCGCGGGGATCTCGTCCTTGCCTTCCCAGGCCGCCAGGTTGATCGGCATCCGCACGCGATCGGCGGCCTGCAGGACCGAGCCGAGCATGACCGCCTTGCCTTCGAAGTGGCTCCTGAGACTGGCCGTGTCCTTCGCGCGCGACCAGGCGAGCACGGTCCGGAAAGGCAGGTAGTCGAAGTCGTCACCGCGCGAAAAATCGATGATGCCCGGATCCGCCGTTCGCCCCATCCCGCGCATCATCTGGCCGACGAGTGTCAGGACATGGACCCCGTTGCCCGTCAGGCGCTCGTCGAATCGCCTGACCACTCCGTCCACGTCGCGTGGAAACATGGCCAGGCCCATGCCGTCGTCGCCGGCCACCAGGCGGAATCTGCTGTCGACCGCGCGCACGTTTCCGCGTGCGTCGAGGGTGAGCGCCATGACCGTCGGCAGGGCTCGCCGCGCGGAGAGGATTCCCGAGATCAGCGACTGGTCGTAGCCGGGCACGATCGCATCGTAGGAGCGCTCGGGCAGCGCCATGTCCACCCCCACCGCCGCGGCATGGCCCTCGGCGACGGCATGCAGGAAGGCACCCATGTGCGGGTGCCACAGCGCGATCGGCTCGGGGAACTGGCGAAGGTCGGTCTCGTCGATCCCGACGAGGACGACTTCGTTGCGCGCGTGGGTCGGAAAGAAGTGCTTGAGCATGTGCATCTGCGCGTCGAGCAGCTTGTCATCCAGCCATGCGCCAGGAACCGTCCATTGGACGAGCGCGCCCAGGCCGATGCACAGGACGAAACCTGCCAGCAGCAGGCGTGGCGGCAACGATCCGCTCGCGGCATCCTTCACGCGCATGGCGTCGCGGCTTCCTCGCTGGGCGCGGGGAGGGGCATCGGCCCGAACGAAATGTTGGCCCTATGCTGCAAAGGACTCATGGTAAGAGACTGTTCCGGAGGGTAATGGGCCGCCGAACGGGATGGCCTGGAAATATTCCGGCGGAACACCAGGCAGGACAAGTGCAGGCTCGACCTTGAAGCCGAAGCGGGCGTAGTAATTCGGGTCCCCGAGCACCACGCAGCCGGAAGCGCCGAGCCTGCGAAGCTCGGCGAACGCCCGCTCCATGAGTCGAGTGCCAACTCCATGTCCCTGGTGCTCCGGTGCCACGGATATCGGCCCGAGTCCGTACCAGTGGGTCGCACCGCTGGAAACGGCTACCGGCGACAGGGCGACATGGCCGATGACCGTACCATCGTCATCCGCGACGAGCGAAACGGACAGCTGCCCGGAATCGCGCAGCGCGCCGACGATGAATTGTTCGGTATGGGTGGTGTGCGCTGCGTCGAGAAATGCCGCGACCGTCACGGCCGCGATGGCCGCAACGTCGTGTGGCGTCTCTTCCCGTATCCGGATGCTCATGGATGTCTGGTGCGCGGGTTACCGCAGGGTGCGGCCGCGAGCAACGCGCATGGTCATTGACCTTCAGGCGGCTGCCACAGCTCGACCTTGTTTCCCTCCGGATCGATGACCCAGCCGAACTTGCCGTACTCGGAGTCGTCGATCTTCTCGAGCACATTGCAGCCTTCTTCCTTCAGGGCCTTGACCAGGGCGTGGAGGTCTTCCACCCGGTAATTGACCATGAAGGAAGCGGAGCTCGGAGCGAAGTGATCGCTTTCCTGCGGATTGATGCACCAGGCAGTCGTGCCTCCAACCGGCTTGCCCTCGGCATCGGTCCAGTCGAAGGCAGCACCGCCCCAGGCCTGGACATCGACTCCCAGGTGCCGCTTGTACCAGGCCTGCAGCGATGGAGCGTCCTTCGCCTTGAAGAAGATGCCGCCGATGCCAGTGACCCGTTTCATGTGACCTCCGATGCGTGGTGGTGAGAGGGAAGTTTCTTCTGCGGCCTGACGCCCAAGCCGTGCGGCCGTGCTGGCCGCAACGCAAACTGCGTCCGGTCCGCGGTCAGGTTCATGGCCGCGGTGGCTCTCGCTCGAACGAAGCTGCACCAACAGGGATTATCACGCCTGGAAGTTTGCTTGCCACCCAGATGTGCGTTGCCCGACTGAGATCCACAGGCTGGTCGAATGAACCTGCCTTGATGTTCAGGGATGCGGGATGACCCGTGCTTTGGTGCCACAGACGCGAGCCGCAATCCGGACAAAAGGCGCATTCCAGGGTATGGCCCGAGGCGGTGATGCGAGACCACAGAGCGGGAATGCCTTTTACGACGTCCAGGGATTTTCTGTCGATGGTGTAGGAGATGCCGAACGCCGAGGCGGACTGCTTCCGGCACTCCGTGCAATGGCAAACATACAGCGCTTCGGGTACGGATGGCGCACTGTAACGGATGTGTCCGCACTGGCAACCGCCGAGCTGTCGATCGGGGATTGGCGAATGTGTCTGTGACATGAGTCCTGACGCCTGAGCTAGGGATGGTCTGAACAAAGCGCTCTGATGCTGCAATTCCAGCGTCGAGGCGCCGAATCGAGTGCGATAGAGCTTCTTTTCCGCCTTTTTTGACGTGATTCGGCAGGTATTCCCGTCTTTCGGACGCAGTTACCCTATCGCGGGCAACAATCGTCGGCGCGACATCCACAGATTCGACAACGCGAACAGCGTCAGCACCTGCGCCGCATTCTTCGCCAACCCGCGATAGCGCACCTTGACGTATCCGAACTGGCGCTTGATCACGCGGAACGGATGTTCGACTTTCGCCCGCACACTCGCCTTGTAGTGTTCCCATCGTTCCGCGTAGCGGCGTTCGCGCTTGTTCTTCATCGCGCGCAACTTTGAGGGCTTCTGCGCGATCAGGAAGCCGGCATCGACATCCAGCAACTCTTCGCGCTTGTCCGCGCCGGTGTAGCCGCTGTCGCCGCAAACCGTGTCTTCCTGACCGTGCAGCAGCTTGTGCACCTGCGTCACGTCGGCCACATTCGCCGCCGTGCACTCCACGTGGTGTACCAACCCCGATTCGTC
>DATHOV010000098.1:0-3767 GCA_035484515.1 Lysobacteraceae bacterium | reverse complement strand
AAGCCATGCAAGAGTAGGTCATCGCCAGGGTCTTTATAAATGCAACGCCCTCCCCAGCCGGGGAGGGCGTTTGCATTTGCAGCGCTTGGCCATGCAATCCTTGTAGCCCGCGCAACGGGCTGCAACAAATCATCGACTGGGGCCTTGCTGGCGTTTTTCCTTGCTAGTCCTAGTCCATGGCATATGCAACTGGTCGTGGTCGGGCTGCTGATTGACGTCTGCAGCCCTGATGTGGACAATGCGCGGCTCACTGACGGCGTCGTAGCTCTCCTGCCAGGAGCTACCGCCCTTGAGGTTGTCGCAGGCTAGAAACAAGAAAATTGGCTATGTAGCTCAGCTGGTTAGAGCGTGGCACTCATAATGCCGAGGTCGGTGGTTCGAGTCCACCCATAGCCACCAAATAAACCAAATAAATCAGTTGCTTGTATCTTAGAAACCCGCCCGCAAGGCGGGTTTTTTTGTGACCGAAGCTCCAGCACAAGTCTGCGTGATACACATCACCGGTGCGTGTGCTGCGGAACGGGCGGATGAGGCTCTGGATTCGATCAGCTATGCTGTTCTGTCTCCGCAACAGGCTTCCGTTTCGGGCACTGACTTTGAAAGCGGGTACTTCTGTGGGCGTCTGATGGCGGAATATGAAAATCAATCTATATTATTCAATTGGTTAGATCGCACATGCTGCTGATGATCGACAACTACGACAGCTTCACCTGGAACCTCGTGCAGTATTTCGGCGAGTTGGGACAGGAGGTTCGGGTCGTGCGCAACGATGCGATCGACGTGGCCGGTATCGAGAAGCTCGCGCCGTCGCGCATCGTGATCTCGCCGGGGCCGGGCACGCCCGACGACGCAGGCATATCGCTGGAAGTCATCGCAAAGCTCGGCGATCGCATCCCGATTCTCGGCGTCTGCCTCGGCCATCAGGCGCTCGGCCAGGTGTTCGGCGGCAAGGTCGTGCGCGCGGGCAGGATCATGCATGGCAAGACCTCGCAGGTCCGCCACGAGGGCAACGGCGTGTTCGCGGGACTGCCTGATCGGTTCGAAGCCACGCGCTACCACTCGCTTGTAGTCGACCGCGGCACGCTGCCAGACTGCCTTGAAGTCACCGCATGGACCGAGGACGAACAGGGGGACGTGGAGGCGATCATGGGCCTGCGTCACCGAAGCCTGCGAGTGGAAGGCGTGCAGTTCCATCCCGAATCGATCCTCACCCAGCACGGCCACGCCCTGCTGAAGAACTTCCTCACGGCTTGACCATGCCGATCACTCCCCAGGAAGCACTGCTGCGCACGATCGAGCACCGCGAGATCTTTCACGACGAAATGGTCGACCTGATGCGGCAGATCATGCGCGGCGAAGTGTCGCCGACGCTGACCGCGGCCATCCTTACGGGCCTGCGGGTGAAGAAGGAGACCGTCGGCGAGATCGCAGGCGCGGCGTCGGTGCTGCGCGAGTTCGCGGCGAAGGTCGAGGTCCCCGATCATCCGCACTTCGTGGACATCGTCGGTACCGGCGGCGATGGCACCAACACCTTCAACATTTCCACCGCGAGCATGTTCGTGGTCGCCGCGGCGGGCGCGAGGGTCGCCAAGCACGGCAACCGCAGCGTGTCTTCGAAGTCGGGCAGCGCGGACGTGCTTGAGGCGCTCGGCGCGCGCATCGATCTTGCACCCGCGCAGGTCGCGCAGTGCCTTGCCGAAACCGGCTTGGCGTTCCTGTATGCGTCGAACCACCACCCGGCGATGAAGAACGTAGCCGCAGTGCGGCGCGAGATGGGCGTGCGCACGCTGTTCAACATCCTTGGACCCCTGGCCAATCCTGCTGGCGCGCCGAACATCCTGATGGGCGTGTTCCACCCCGACCTCGTCGGTATTCAGGCGCGCGTACTGCAGCGCCTGGGCGCGCGCCACGCGCTGGTGGTGTGGGGGCGCGACGGCATGGACGAGATCTCGCTCGGCGCGGCGACCCAGGTCGCCGAACTGCGCGATGACGTCGTGAGCGAATACGAGATCCATCCCGAGGACTTCGGGATTCCGATGGCTGCCAGCCGCAACCTGCGCGTGAACGATGCGATCGAGTCGAGGGCGATGCTGCTCGAGGCGATCACCGACAAGCCGGGCCTGCCGCGCGAGATCGTCGCGCTCAACGCCGGCGCCGCGCTGTATGCAGCCGATGTCGTGCCGGGGATCGCCGAGGGCATCGTGCTCGCGCGCAATACGCTTTCCAGCGGCGCCGCGCACCGCAAGCTGGTGGACTTCGTGCAGGCCACCCAGCGCCTGGGTCAGCCGTCCTGATACGCTGCCGGCATTTTTGGATAAGAACCCCTATACGACTGGAGTTTCGATGAGCACAGAGTCCTTCGCCAGCACGCCCGAGCCGCCGTACTACGCGGTCGTCTTCTCGTCGCAACGCAGCGACATCGACGCGCTGGGCTACTACGAAGCCTCGAACCGCATGATCGAGCTGGCCGCGCAGCAGCCGGGATTCCTCGGCGTGGAAACCACGCGCGGCGTCGATGGTTTCGGCATCACCGTGAGCTACTGGGAAAGCGAGGAAGCGATCGCCGCGTGGAAGCGCGACGCCGAGCATACCGAAGTACGCAAGCATGGCCGGCTGGAGTGGTACGAGCATTTCGAGATCCGCGTGGCCAGGGTCGAGCGCGCCTACGCGGGCCCGCGCGCGGACCGCTGATGGCGGGGAACATGCAGTCCGATATCCTGCAGCGGATCCTCGAACGCAAGCTCGTGGAAGTTCGCGAACGTTCGGCGCGCGTGTCACTGCAGGACCTCGTCGCGCGTTGTGTTGATCTTCCCGAAACGCGCGGCTTCGCAGACGCCATCGAAGCGCGCATCGCGAACGACGAGGCGGCGGTGATCGCCGAGGTCAAGAAGGCCAGCCCCAGCAAGGGCGTGATCCGCGCCGATTTCGATCCGGCCGCGATCGCACGCAGCTACGAACTAGGCGGCGCAGCCTGCCTCTCGGTGCTGACCGACGTGGATTTCTTCCAGGGCGCAGATGCCTACCTGCAGCAGGCGCGTGCAGCCTGCGCACTGCCGGTGCTGCGCAAGGATTTCGTGATCGACCCGTACCAGGTCTACGAGGCGCGAGCGCTCGGCGCCGATTGCATCCTGCTGATCGCTGCCGCGCTCGACGATGCGGCATTGCTGGAATTGTCGCTGCTCGCGGCGGAACTCGACCTCGACGCGCTGGTGGAAGTGCACGATGGCGAGGAACTCGAGCGATCGCTGGACGTGCCCTCGCGCCTGGTCGGCGTCAACAACCGCAACCTGCGCACCTTCGACGTGTCGCTCGACACCACATTGGCGCTGCGCGAACGCGTGCCGGCCGACCGCATCCTCGTCACCGAAAGCGGTATCGCCACGCGCGCGGATGTCGCACGCCTGCGCGCGGCGGGTGTGCATGCATTCCTCGTCGGCGAGACCTTCATGCGGGCGGATGATCCGGGAGCCGAGTTGCGCCGATTGTTTGTGTCGTGAATGCGACCCAGGCCCCTGTCATTCCAGCGGGCGGACTGGTTGTTTTCGATTTCGACAACACCTTGTTTCGTGGCGATTCGGGTGCGGGCCTGATCGGTTGGATGCTGCGGCACAATCCGTTGCGGCTCCTGTTCGCACTGCTGGTGTCTCCGTTGATCGCGCCGCTGTTCCTGTCGGTGCCTGCGCGACGCTTCGCGATCTCGATCTGGCTTTGGATCGCGACCGTCGGACAACGCGACCGTAACGATCCGGATGCCGTCATCGCCGAAT
>DATHOV010000097.1:0-10852 GCA_035484515.1 Lysobacteraceae bacterium | reverse complement strand
AGATACTGAGCGTGAATACGCTCGGCGTGCTGATGTCCGCATCCGCTGCGCTATCGGTGAAGGCGCTGCTTCCGACCGACCCGAAGACCGCCTGGACGGCCGAGGGCACGCTGAAATAGGCGTGGCCGTCGATGGTGTGGTCGATCTTCGAACGGTAGTTCACGCCGATGTTGGTGTCCTGGGTCGGGCGGAACAGCAGGCCGACATCCCAGCCGAAGCTGCTGTCATGGCCCTTGATATCGGCGTTGCCGTCTTCCGACTGCGGCGCGAAGAGCGGCGGAGCACCCACAGGTTCTTGCGAGTCGACGACCGTGGCGAAGTCCACCGCATTGCTCAGCTCGGCATTGGCTCGCTGGTAGATAACGCTGGCGCCGAGCGAGAACATGTCGTCGAACTTGTAGGAGCCGGCGAGGGTGACATCGAACGTTTCCAGTTCGGACTTCAGGGCTTCGTAGCGGCCCACCCAACCCGGGTCGTACTGGGTCTTCAGGCCGAACGGCGAGGTGAACCCGGCGCCGAAGGTGAAGCCGTTGCCCATCGGGAAGATGGCATAGAACGCCGGCACCGGAGCGGTGTCGCCGGCATCGCCGCCGTTGCCGCCGGTCAGCGGCTGGCCCGCCACGTCCGTGCCGCCACCGCTGAACGTGCCGTGCAGGTCGATCGCGGTCAGGTCGGTCTGCATCGTCGCCTTGTCGAACAGCGACATCGCGGCCGGGTTGTTGGCGACCACCGCTGCATCGCCCCAGTCCGAAGCCGAACCCGCATGCGAGCGGGACATCGCCTGGATGCTGTCCTCGCGGATCTGGAAGCCGCTGGCCATCGCCTGGCCGCAGGCCAGCGCGGCTACGATGGCGCAGGTCAGCGAGGAAATCGTCACGGAATTGGATTTGCGCATGTCTGTCTCTCTATGGAGTTGTCGAATCCGGAAGGGTCGAACCCTCTTCGCGGGGTCCAGGTTCGGAAAGCCCTGCGGTCGGGATTCGCGACCGCGCAACATACCGCGCCGTACACCACGTGCGCCGCATTATGCCTTAACCAATATCTAACATGGAAGGGGCGGTCCGCAAGCTACAGTTCCCGCCCGTCTGCGCGCTCCGGCCGATACCGGCAACCATGTATCTGGATCACTACGGCCTGCGGGAGCCGCCGTTCTCGATCACTCCCGATCCGCGTTTCGTCTTCCTGTCCGAACGCCACCGCGATGCCTTGGCGCACCTGCTGTACGGCATCGGCCAGGGCGGCGGCAGCGGCTTCGTGCAGCTGACCGGCGAAGTCGGCACCGGCAAGACCACGCTCAGCCGCCTGCTGCTCGAACAACTGCCAGCGAACGCGCGCGTCGCGCTGATCCTCAACCCGCTGCTGTCGCCGGTGGAACTGCTGGAGGCGGTCTGCGAAGAACTGCACATCGCCATCGACGGCAGGCGCGGCAACCTCAAGGCGCTCGTGGATGCGCTCAACGCCCACCTGCTCGAAGCGCACGCGACCGGCTTGCGTGTGGTGCTGATCGTCGACGAAGCGCAGAACCTGTCGCCAGCCGCACTGGAACAGATACGCCTGCTGACCAACCTGGAAACCGCGACGCAAAAGCTCCTGCAGATCATCCTGCTCGGCCAGCCGGAGCTGCGCGAGCAGCTCGCGCGCCCGGAACTGCGCCAGCTGGCGCAACGCATCACCGCCCGCTATCACCTCGACCCGTTGGATTCCGCCGAGAGCGAGGCCTATCTGCGGCACCGCTGGGCAGTGGCCGGCGGCGGCGCGTTCCCGTTCGCGCACGCGGCCGTGCGACGCTTGCACCGCCGCGCCAGCGGAATTCCGCGACTGCTCAATGTGATCGCCGAACGTGCATTGCTGGCTGGTTATGCACGCGGCGAGCGCGTGGTCGGCGAACGCCTGCTCGACGAAGCCGCTAACGAGGTGCTGGCGCCACGTACACGTTCGCGGCGATGGATCCTGCCGGTGTTCGTCGTTGCGACGGCACTGGCGGCCTGGGTCACGGTGGACAGGTTCGAATCCCATCGCTGGCCGTCGAAAGACGTCGCGCCAACGCACGCGCATGGAGCTGCCACTGCAGCCCGGCCAGCCGTCGCCCCTGCCAAGGTGCAGCCTGCGCGTCACTCGCCTACTGCTATCACAGTGCCGCCCGCGGTGACCGCTTCGCCGCCGCCACCGATCGACGACGGCCAGTTCGCGACATGGCTGAACACCACCCATGTCGATACAGGCCTCGCATGGGCAAGACTGATCGCGCTGTGGTCGATCCGCCCGGACGACATCGACAGTGCGAGCCCGTCGCCTTGCCCGGCCTTCAAGGCGCCGGGCCTGTTCTGCACGAACGGCAGGCAGCGCCTGAGCCTGCTTGCGCAATTCGACCGCCCTGTGTTGTTGAAGCTGCGGGCGGGCGGACATCCGGCCTGGGCCGTGCTGCTGGGGTTGGGCACGACACAAGGCCTCGTGCAGGTCGACGGCGGCACGCTCACCGTGCATCGCAGTGCGCTGGAGGATGTGCTGGAGGGTTACACGATGATCGGACGCGGCCCGCGCGAACTCGTTCTTCCGATCAGGCACGGCGACACCGGGCCCGGTGTCGACTGGCTGCGCCATCGCCTGCTGCCGACGTCCGCGTCATCGCCCGAACCGACCGCACGCGGGAGTTTCGACGATGCGTTGGTCGCCGCCGTGCGATTGGCGCAACGCGATTTCGGTCTGCGCCCCGATGGCGTGGTCGGTCCAGAAACGCTGCTCGCGCTGATGGCCTCCGATCCCGACGGCCCGCATCTGCGGAAATTGCAGGAGTAAGGTGCGGCCATGTCGCTGATCCTCGAAGCGCTGCGCAAGTCCGAAGCCGAACGTCGGCTCGGCAGTGCGCCGGACGTGCTGACTCCGATGCCGGTGCTGCATGCTCCCCCGCTACGGCGACACCGCTCTGGTGCGATCGCAGGCGTCGCGTTGTCGATCCTGGCGCTGGCCTTCGCCGGATGGTGGATGTCGGGGCACTCGGGCTCACCCCCACACGCCATGACGCAAGCCGTGCCAGCGGCATCGCAACTGGTGACCGCGATTCCTGCAAGCAGTACCTCTTCCCCTACGCCTGTCGTCCCTGCCACCTCATCGCCAGCCATCGCAGCAGCACCTGCCGCACGTGCTTCAGCCGCCATCGCCGCAGCGACGACGCCCAGCGGTGTCGCGACTTCGCCTGCGCCGCGCGCGCCCGTCGTGCCGCGTCCCAAGGCGCGTGATGCGTCGGCAGCCGTCCTGGCATCCGCTGCCAGAGATGTCGCCTCGCGACCGACGTTCGCTGCTTTGCCTCCGGCACCTGGCGTCGCCCCTGTCGCCGCGCCGCCGACGCCTCCGGTCGACGAACCCGCGCTGTTGCCGGTGCCCGACCTGCCTGCCTCGGAACGCAGCGCCCTGCCCGCACTGAAGGTCACGATGCATGTCTATGCCGACGATCCCGCGCAACGCTTCATGATCATTGACGGACAACGCGTAAGCGAAGGCGGACGGCTCGGCGAAGGCGTCGTCCTCGTGCGCATCCGCCGCGACGGCGCCGAGATTGATGCGAACGGGCGTCGCCTGCTGCTGCCTAACCCGTGAGCGGACGCCCCCACCGCCAGCTGCCTGGTTGCGTACACTGCGCCCATGCCCAACCGCAAACTCTACAAGGTGACCTTCCACAGCGCGGGCCGCATCTACGAGCTGTACGCACGGCGCGTGGCGAGCGGCGAGCTGTGGGGATTCACCGAGATCTCTGAACTCGTGTTCGACGTGGGCGAGGGAGTGGTCGTCGATCCGACCGAGGAGCGCCTGCGCGACGAGTTCGGCGCGACGAAGAAGCTGCACCTGCCGATACAGAGCATCCTGCGCATCGAGGAAGTCGAGCATCGCGGCACGGCGCGCATCCGCGATGCGGCCAGCGGCGAGACCGTGATCACGCAGTTCCCGCTGTCGGCCAAACCGCGCTGATATCCAGCAGGTTGTTTTGACCAACCGTTCAGCTGTTGAAAGCCAAAAACCTGCTAGTGCTTGGTGGTCGGGCTTGCGGCCGCAGCCTGTACCGACGCCGGACCGGACGCGATCCTGGCCGGCATGCGCTTGAGCGCCTTCAGTCCTTCGGCGATCGCGTAGTTGTCGGTGAACACGACCGCGTCACCGCCTTCGTCGTCGTCGCCGGCATCGCTGCTGCTGGCGAGGTGGCCGGGCAGGTCGCGCTCGCGCGTGGTGTCGGGGTCCGTCGTGTCGACTTCGCTCTTCGTCGTCGGCTTGAGCACGATGTCCGGGCGGATGCCGCGCGCCTGGATCGACTTGCCGCTGGGTGTGTAGTAGCGCGCGGTGGTGAGCTTGATCGAATCGCCGTTGTCCAGCGGCAGCACGGTCTGCACCGAGCCCTTGCCGAAGGTGCGGCTGCCGACCACCTCTGCGCGATGGTTGTCCTGCAAGGCGCCGGTCAGGACTTCCGAAGCGCTGGCGGTGCCGCCATCGACGAGCACGACGATCGGCGCGCCGTTGAGGACATCGCCCGGGCTGGCGGTGAAGGTCGCGTTGGAATAGCTCAACCGACCCTTGGTGGAGACGATGGTGCCGCTGTCGAGGAAGGCGTCGGCCGCTTCGACAGCCGCGTTGAGCAGGCCGCCGGGATTGCTGCGCAGGTCGAGCACGATGCCGTGCAGCGGCCCGTGGTTGGCCTTGGTCAGGTCGGCGATCTGCGCGGTCATGGCCGTCGCCGTGTCGTTCTGGAAATCGCTGAGCCGCACGTAGCCGTAGCCGGGTTCGAGCAGGCGCGAAGTCACGCTCTGGACCTTGATGACGTCGCGCTTGACGAAGATCGTCATCGTCCCGTCGATGCCGTCGCGCGCCACGCCAAGCTTGACCGTACTGCCCGGCGGCCCGCGCAGGCCGAGGGTAGCACCGTCGGCATTGTCAGCGTCGATGGGCTTGTCGTCGATCGTCGTGATGATGTCGCCGGCTTTCAACCCCGCGCGTGCGGCGGGCGAGCCGTCGATCGGCGCGATCACGCGCAGGCTGCGGTCGGGCAACTGCATCACCTCGATGCCGATACCCTGGTAGGCGCCGTTGGAATCCTCGTCGAGTTGCTGGGACTCCTCCTTGTCGAGATAAGCGCTGTGCGGGTCGAGGTTGGTGAGCAGACCGCGCACCGATGCCTGCATCAGGCGACGGTCGCTGATCGGGTCGACGTAGGCTTCCTTCACTGCCCGATACACCGCGACGTAACGCTGGATCTCGTCCAGCGGCACGTTGCCGTCGCGGTCGGCCAGACCGGCCTTGGTCGCCAAAGCCCTGGCTTGCTGGACCTCCTCGGGTGTGGGCGCGGCTCCAGCGGGTTGCGCGGGCGTCGCGTCCTGCGCCAGCGCGAACGGGGCCGCCAGCAGGCAGGCCAGCAGGGATGCACGAAGGATCGTCAGGATCGTGGAGTTCATGGCTCCATCATCGCATTGCCTGAAGGGAAATCCATTGTAGGTTCGACCCAGTAAAGGGAACCTTGGTTCAGTTTTTGCCAGCAGGTTCAACGCGAACGCAGCCAGGCGCGCGGATCGACCGCCTTCCCGTTCTGGCGGATCTCGAAATACAGCGCATTGCGGCCCTGGCCGCCGGAGCTGCCGACGGTGGCGAGCGCCTCGCCCGCGTGGACGCTGTCCCCGGCGTTCTTCAGCAGCGCGTCGTTGTTCGCATACAGGCTCATGACGCCGTTGCCGTGGTCGACGATCACCAGCAAGCCGTAGCCCTTGAGCCAGTTCGCAAAGGCGACGCGGCCGTCGGCGACGGCATGGACCTCCTCGTCCGCCGTTCCCGCGATCAACAGGCCGCTGCTGCCGTCGCCGAAAGCGGCGAGGACACGGCCTTCGATGGGCCAGGGGAAACGGCCTCCGGTTCCCGCGAACGGGGCGACGACCGGCGACACGGCCTGCCCCGGGTTCGGTGCAATGACATGGTGCGGCGTCACCGTGGCGACATGCGCCGGGGGTGGTGTACGCGCCATCACGACGGAGAGCTTCCTGACGAGTTCCGCGAGTCCATCGGCGTCACGGCCCATCGCCGCGATGCGGGCCGCGCGGTCGTGGTAGCCGGCGTCGATCGACGCGATTAGCTGGCTGCGTTGCTGCCGCTGCGACTGCACGGTCGCCAAGCGGGCCACCTGCTCCTGGTGCGAGGCCGCCAGCGCGGTGCGTTGCGCATCGACCTGCTTCGACAGATCCGCGAGCGAACGCAGCTGGTCGGTCAGGGTATGGATGCGATGCAGGCGATCCTGTTCGAGGTAACGGTGGTATTGCATCGCCCGGGCCAGGTCGACCACACGATCCTGCGCAAGCAGCAGCTTGAGCTGTTCGTCGCCACCGAGCGCATAGGCCGAGCGCACCAGAGCGGCAAGCTCGGCGCGCTGCCCGGACAATTTCCTCTTCAATGCGTCCTGCTGCGCTTCGAGATCGGCGAGCCTGGCCTGCTGCGCGATGATCGCGGCTTCCGTATCGTGCAGCGCGCGCGTCGCCTGGCCGACGCTGTTGTCGGCGGCGCGCAGCGCCTTGCTCGCATCGCTGCGTTCGCCCTCGGCTTCGTGTTGCTGCTCGGCCAGTGCGTCGAGTTGCGCGCGCAGATCGTGCAACTGGTTTTCGGCGGCGGTCTTGTCGGCGGAGGCTTCTGTCCTGGCCTGAGCCGAGGCATTCCTGATCGATGCCGCATCGGGCCTGTTGCCCGACGGTGCGGCGGATGCGATGCCGATCGCGCACGGCAAGACCAGCAACACCGCTGCGATGGCCCGCTTCACCCGAAGCGCACCAGCGACCGCCCGGTCATCGCGGCTGGCTGCGGCAGGCCGAGCAATTGCAGCAGGGTCGGGGCGAGGTCGCGCAGCGATCCGCCCTCGCGCAGAGTCGCCGGGCGTCCGAGGTACACGCAGGGCACCGGCCCGACGGTGTGCGCGGTATGCGGCTCGCCGGTGACCGGATCGCGCATCATCTCGAGGTTGCCGTGGTCGGCGGTCACGATCATCTCGCCTCCGACGTCGTCGAGCGCGGCGCGGATCGCACCCAGTGCGACATCCACCGCTTCGGCCGCCTTGATCGCGGCGGCGAGAATGCCGGTGTGGCCGACCATGTCGGGATTGGCGATGTTGCAGACGATCGCGTCGAAGCGCTGCAAGCGGATCGCATCGCACAGCTTCGCGGTGAGTTCGGGCAGGCTCATCTGCGGCTGCAGGTCGTAGGTCGCGACTCTCGGCGATGGAACCAGGATGCGTTCCTCGCCAGCGACCGGCGCCTCGACGCCGCCGTTGAAGAAGAAGGTCACGTGCGCGTACTTCTCGGTCTCGGCTATGCGCAATTGGGTCATGCCGTGGGCGGCGAGCACTTCACCGAAGGTATCGCGGAGATCCTCGGGTAGATAGGCGACCGGCGCGGGCAGGCTGGCGTCGTATTCGGCCAGGCAGACGAAGCGTGCGAGCCGGATCCAGCGTGGACGCGGGAAGCCTTCGAACTGTTCGCGCACGAAGCACGCGGAAATCTCGCGCGCACGATCGGCGCGGAAGTTCATGAACACGACCGCATCGCCGTCGCGCATTGGCGCACTGCCCACGACCACGGTGGGCCTGACGAATTCGTCGTTCTCGCCGCGCGCATAGGCGGAAGCGAGCGCGGCCGATGCATCATTCGCGGTGAATTCGGCGCAGGCTTCGGCGATCGCGTCGTAAGCCTTGCTCACGCGATCCCAGCGCTGGTCGCGATCCATTGCGTAGTAGCGGCCGCTGACGGTCGCAATGCGCGCATTGCCGACGCGTGCGCAGGCCGCCTCGAGCAGGTGTAGGCTTGCCGCCGCCGATCGCGGCGGCGTATCGCGGCCGTCGAGAAAGACATGCACCGCGACGCGATCGACGCCGCGTCGCCTGGCGAGATCGAGCATCGCGAAGATGTGCCGCTCGTGGCTGTGCACGCCACCGGGCGAAAGCAGCCCGAACACGTGCAGCGTGCCCTCGTGCGCTTTCGCGGCATCGCAGGCAGTGCACAGTTCGGCATTGCCGAAGAACGATCCCTCCTCGATCGCCGCATCGATGCGGGTGAGGTCCTGGTAAACGATGCGGCCCGCGCCGATGTTCATGTGGCCGACTTCGGAATTGCCCATCTGCCCGTCCGGCAGGCCGACGAATTTTCCCTCGGTATGCACCAGCGTATGCGGGCAATCGGCGAGCAGGCGCCGCCAGTTCGGCGCGTTCGCCTGCGCAATCGCGTTGTCGGACTGATCGCTGCCCTCGCGATGGCCCCAGCCGTCGAGGATCAGCAGCAGGACTGGTTTGGGTCGGTGACTTTCGGCACTCACGGCAGGGCTCGCTGGTGGCGCAAGGTAATCGCAAGGCTATTGTAACGGAGCGTCGCTAAACCCTTCGCTGCGCCCCGACATCGAAGTCTGGAAAGCCGCCCATCGCGGATTGCATCTGGTCCGCCACCGAACCGAGGAACCGCCATGCGTATCGTCCTGCCACTGACCGCCATCGCCATGAGTCTGATCTTCGTCGCCGGCTGCGACGCCGGCAACGGCCTCGACAAGGTCAATGGCAGCGTCGATGTCCAGGCCGGTGCGCACGTCGGTAACGCGAGCACGGTCAACGGCAGCATCGACATCGGCCATGACGCGACCGTCGCAAGCGCGGAGACGGTCAACGGCGAGATCGACCTCGGACCGCATGCGCATGCGAATTCGCTGGAGACGGTCAACGGCGGCATCCAGATCGAGTCCACGGCGGAGGTCGCGCATGCGGCGACCACGGTCAATGGCAGCATGGATCTCTCCTCCGGCAGCCATGTCGGCGGCAGGCTCGAGAACGTCAATGGCGCGATCACACTCGATCACGCCAACGTCGATGGCGGCATCGACACCACCAATGGCGATGTGACCATCGGCAGCGGCTCGATCGTTCACGCCGGCGTGCACGTCGAGAAACCGCACGGCCTGTTCGTCCACGTCACGCGCAAGCCGCGCATCGTGATCGCTTCCGGGGCGGTGGTGGACGGCACGCTGCAATTCGACCGCGACGTGGACCTGCTGGTCGCGTCCGATGCGAAGATCGGCAACGTCGTCGGCGCGACCCCGCAGCCTTACAGCGGAAAGTAAGCGGGTTGCCCGCGCTGCCGCGGTAGCGGCGATTCTCAGCTGCTGAGATCGGCCTGGGGCAGGCTGCATGCGTGCGTCCTCGTGTGGCGCTATCCTGTCCTCCCGATGGTGCCGTGTCGTGACCCTGCGCTGCCTGTTCGTAGATTTCGATTCCTACTTCGCCTCGGTCGAGCAGTACGACGACCCGGGCTTGCGCGGGCAGCCGGTCGGCGTGGTGCCGGTGATGGCCGACAGCACGTGCTGTCTGGCCGCGAGCTACGAGGCCAAGGCCGTCGGCGTGAAGACCGGCACCGGCGTGCGCGAGGCGCGCGCGAAATGCCCCGGGATCCGGCTGGTGCTCGCGCGCCCCGCGCGCTACATCGAACTCCACCACCAGTTGATGCGCGCCATCGAGGATTGCATCCCGCATGCGAAGCCGCTGTCCGTCGACGAGGTGCCGTGTTACCTGATCGGTCGCGAACGCCAGCGCAAAAACGCCGAAGCGATCGCGTGCAGCATCAAGCAGCGATTGATCGATCTCGGATTCAGTCCGGCGATCCACTGTTCGATCGGCATCGCGCCGAACCGATTCCTGGCCAAGACCGCATCGGACATGGACAAACCGAACGGATTGACGGTGATCGAATCGGGCGACCTGCCGCACAAATTGCACCTCCTGGAGTTGCGCGATTTCTGCGGGATCGGACCGTCGATGGAGGCACGACTGCGCGTCGCAGGCATTCGCACTGCCGAACAGCTATGTGCAGCGACGCGCGAACATCTGCGTGCGGCCTGGGGCAGCATCGAGGGCGAACGCTACTGGCTGCAATTGCGCGGCTTCGACGTACCGGATCGCAAGACCGCACGCGGCTCGGTCGGTCATTCGCATGTGCTGGGGCCGGAGCTGCGCAACTTCGACGGCATGCGCGCCGTGATGTTCAAACTGCTGGCCAAAGCGGCGATGCGCCTGCGGCACGAGGAATACGTCGCTGGCGGCCTGACGATCCGCATCCGTTTCGTCGGCACCGAACGGCGCTTCGAACGCGACCTGCATTTCGCGCCGATCGACGACACGCCGACTTTGCTGCACCTGCTCGCTGGCGAACTGCAGGTGCTCCAGGGGATCGCGCGTAGCGGTCGCTGGAACCCGAAGCGTCATCCACCGCTATCGGTGGCGGTCACCCTGGTCGGACTGGAGCCGGGCGGTTGCATGACCGCCGAACTGATGCCCGAGCGCGAACGTGCAAAGACGGTGAGCGGCGTGCTGGATCGCATCAACCAGCGTTACGGCAACAACGCCCTGTATTTCGGTGCGATGCAGGATGCCATCAGCCAGAATGCGGCGCCGATGCGGATTCCGTTCTCGACGATTCCGGATACGGTCCTGGAAGAGGATGCCGGGACGAAGCGTCCGGCGTGGAAACGTGGCGCTCACGACAGCGACCACGAGCTTTGGCTGCAACGCGAACGCCAGTTCAAGGTGCTGGCAGAGCAGACGCATCGGGAGGCGCAACAGAAGCGCAAGCCGCACAAACCATCGGGCGCGGGCGGCTGGGCGCCACGGCAGGATGCTTCCAAGGCAGTCGAAAGCACTTCGAGCAGTTTGTTCTGAAAAAGACCCAGTCGATGATTTGTTGCAGCCCGTTGCGCGGGCTACAAGGATTGCATGGCCAAGCGCTGCAAATGCAAACGCCCTCCCCGGCTGGGGAGGGCGTTGCATTTATAAAGACCCTGGCGATGACCTACTCTTGCATGGCTT
>DATHOV010000096.1:0-6453 GCA_035484515.1 Lysobacteraceae bacterium | reverse complement strand
TCTTCACTCCGTAGGTACCGTCGTGTCCCGAACAACGTTCGATGGTCACCACCTCGGTGCCCGGCACGAGGTTGAGCACGTCGCGCGTCTTCGGCCCGATGTTCTGCACGCGCTGGTGGCAGGCGACCTGCCAGGCGACCTTGCCGAGTTCGTTGCTGAAATCGGTCTTGAACAAACCCGCCGCGTGGCGATGCATCAGGTATTCGAACGGGTCGTAGAACGCGCGTTTCACGCGGACGATGTCGGCGTCGCCGGGAAACAGCAGCGGCAGTTCCTGCTTGAACATCAGTACGCAGGAAGGAATCGGCGCGATCAGGTCGAAGCCCTCGTTCACCGCTTCGACCAGCAACGGCAGGTTCGCCTCCTTGTATTTCTCGACGCTGTCGAGATCGCCCAGTTCGAGCTTGGGCATGCCGCAGCAGCGTTCCTTCCTCAGCAGTTTCACCTGCACGCCATTGTGCTGCAGCACGGCGGCGAGGTCCTCGACCATCCGCGGCTGGTTGTAGTCGCCGTAGCAGGTGACGAACAGCGCGACCTTGCCGGTGGTCGGGCCCGCGGCCTGCGCGGCACCGTCGGCACGCAGGCGTTTGAGCCGCCTGCGTGCGGTGCGGCTGTCGTACTTCGGCACCCGGGCGTCGCGGTGCACGCCGAGCGTTTTTTCCATCACTTCGCGCAGCGCGGGATTGCCGTTGCCCCAGTTCACCGCCTCCACCACGACCGGTATCGTGGCGAGCCTGCCGACGGCGCGCGTGCTGGACAGCAGTTTCGCGGCGACCGTCGTCCCGCCATTGCGATGCCTCACGGCTTTCGCCCGCAGCATCAGGTGCGGGAAATCCACGTTCCATTCGTGTGGTGGGACGTAGGGGCACTTGGTCTGGTAGCACAGGTCGCACAGGTAGCACTGCTCGACGACCCTGGCGAACTCGGACTTCGCGACGCCATCGACTTCCATCGTGCTCGACGCATCGACCAGGTCGAACAGGGTCGGAAACGCGTTGCACAGGCTCACGCAGCGCCGGCAGCCATGGCAGATGTGGAACACGCGCTCGATCTCCGCATCGAGCGCAGCCTGGTCCCAGAACGCCGGCGACTTCCACTCGAGCGGATGCCGCGTCGGCGCGTCGAGGCTGCCTTCGCGCGCGGGACCGGGTGCGTTCATTGCCGTTCCTCGCGCGCGAAGGTCATCGTGGCCCGTCGCTCAAACGAGCTCGTTCAGCGCCTTGGTGAAACGGTTCGCATGCGAGCGCTCGGCTTTCGCAAGCGTCTCGAACCAGTCGGCGATCTCATCGTGGCCTTCCTCGCGCGCGGTCTTGGCCATGCCCGGATACATGTCGGTGTATTCGTGGGTTTCGCCGTGGATCGCGGCCTTGAGGTTGTTGGCGGTGCTGCCGATCGGCAGGCCGGTGGCGGGATCGCCGGATTCCTCCAGGTATTCCAGGTGCCCGTGCGCGTGCCCGGTCTCGCCTTCGGCGGTGGAGCGGAACACTGCGGCGACGTCGTTGTAGCCTTCGACGTCGGCCTTCTGCGCGAAATACAGATAGCGACGATTGGCCTGCGATTCGCCGGCGAACGCGGCTTTCAGGTTGTCCTCGGTCTTGCTGCCCTTGAGACTCATGACTCACCTCGTGGCGATGGAATGGCTTCGATGCCGATGCGTCGGCACGCCGAGGGTAACGCGCGCGAATGACAAGAGGAAATTGATTGTTGCGATGAATGCGATAGGGGTACTGAATGCTGCGATGCAGCGCAGACGTGGGTCAACGCTTCGCCTTGCGCCCTGCGGGAGCGCTTGACGTCGAGGGCCGGGCAGATGCGATCGATCGCACGTCGGGCTTGAGCAGCGCCTTGGGCAGACTGCGGAATACCTCGGCGAGCTTGAGCAGGAAACCGGCCATCGCCGAACTGCGCCGCCATACCATGCCGATCCGCCGGCTCGGGTGCGAATCGCGGAATCGCAGCAGATGGATGTCCTCGGACACTGCGACCGGAGGCTTCACCGACAGAGTCGGCAGCAGGGTGATGCCGACGTTCGCCGCGACCATCTGCCGCAGCGTCTCCAGACTGGTCGCGCGGAAACCGTTGCGCTCGCCGCTGCCGGCGAGGGTGCATACGTCCAGCGCCTGGTCGCGCAGGCAATGGCCGTCCTCGAGCAGCAGCAGGCGCTCGTGCGCGAGGTCGTGCAGCGCAAGCGTGCTGCGGCGCGCAAGCGCATGCGCCTGCGGAACCGCGAGTACGAAGGGCTCCTCGAACAGGAATTCGACATGCAACTGGTCGTCGTGCAGCGGCAGCGCGAGCACGCCGACATCCAGCCGGCCTTCCCGCAACTGGCGCAGGACGACCTCGGTCTTCTCCTCGATCAGCAGCAATTCGAGCCGCGGGAAGCGCTCGCGGATCTTCGGCAGCACGTGCGGCAGCAGGTATGGCCCGAGCGTCGGAAAGATGCCGAGCCGCACACTGCCGGCTTCGGGGTCGCGCGTGCGCCGCGCGGATTCCTTGAGTTGGTCGACTTCGGCGAGGATCCGCCGCGCGCGATCGGCGATGTCGTGTCCGACCGGCGTCAGCATCACCTTGCGCGGCGCGCGCTCGACCAATGCCACGCCGAGTTCGTCCTCGAGTTTCTTTATCTGGGTGGACAGGGTGGGCTGGCTGATGAAGCTCGCCGCGGCCGCGCGGCCGAAGTGCCTGTGGTCGGCGAGCGCGACCAGGTAGTGCAGATCGCGAAGGTTCATCGCGCGCCTCGGCGGGTTTTCCTGAACGATTGGCAGGAACTATCGAAAGGATATGGACAATTCATTGGAAAAATCAATCGCCGGCCCCAACAATGGCTGGGTCGGGCCAGTACGAATCCACCGCACGACAGCCCGCAATCCCATCCACCCAGGAGTTCTTTCATGCTGACCGTTGGCGACAAGCTTCCGCAATTCAAACTCAAGGCCACCGTTTCCACCGATCTCAACAAGGCGTTCACGGACATCGACAACGACACCTACAAGGGCAAATGGCTGGTGCTGTTCTTCTATCCGAAGGATTTCACCTTCGTCTGCCCGACCGAGATCGCCGGCTTCGCCGCGAAGAACCAGGCCTTCCTCGACCGCGACGCGCAGCTGCTGACCGGCAGCACCGACAGCGAGTTCGTGCACCACGCCTGGCGCACCCACCACAACGATCTCAAGGACCTGCCGTTCCCGATGCTGGCCGACATCAAGCGCGAGTTCAGCGCCGCGCTCGGCATCCTCGACAAGAACGAGGGCGTGGCCCAGCGTGCGACCTTCATCGTCGATCCGGACGGCATCATCCGCTTCGTCTACGTGACCGACCTGTCCGTCGGCCGCAGCCCGGAGGAAGTGCTGCGCGTACTCGACGCGCTGCAGACCGACGAGCTGTGCCCGTGCAACTGGAAGCAGGGCGAAGAGACCTTGAAAGCCGCCTGATTCAGTCATCGCCGTGCCTCAGCGAAGGGGCCTTGCGGCCCCTTCGTTTTGAGCGCGCACGCCAATCCGGAGAACACCATGCAACTCGATGACCTCAAGTCCGCGCTTCCGGCGTATGCGAAAGACCTGCGCCTGAACCTCGAATCCGTGCTCAGCGAAGGCGGCGCGCCCGGCTTGAGCGCAAGGCAGATACGCGCGGCAGCGCTGGCGTCGGCGATCGCCGCGCGCCACGTCCCGCTGACCCGCGCGATCGAAGCCGTCGCCGGCGAACATCTCGACGCCAACGAGCTCGATGGCGTGCGTGCAGCCGCCGCGATCATGGGCATGACCAATGTCTATTACCGCTTCACCCACCTCGTCGCGAACAAGGAATACGAAACCCTGCGCGCCAGCCTGCGCATGAACGTGATGGCCAGTCCCGGCATCGAGAAGATCGCGTTCGAAGCCGCATCCCTTGCCGTGTCTGCGGTCAACGGCTGCGGCGCCTGCCTCGATGCGCATGAGAAAACCCTCAGGCAACACGGCATGAGCGCGCAGGGCGTGCAGAGCATCGCGCGCATCGCTTCGGTGATCCATGCCTTAGCGGTGACCTTGGAGCAGGCACCACCGACGCCATGAAAGCGAACGGCAGCCTGGTCGGCGTCGCAGATTGGAGGTGTTTGCGCTAATGTGACAGCCGTGCGAGGAGACGCAATGACCGGACCGGACAGCCAGCAGGAGACCGCCAGCATCGGCGACGAGAGCCACGATTCGTCGGTGCGCTTCACTGCACCGGACACCGCCGAAATCCGCAACCTGTACGCGGCGATCCCCGAGCGCAATACCGCAGACGTGATCCTGCGCACCGCGCAGCAGCACCACGTGGCGCTCTCGTCGATGGCCGACACCAAGGCCAGCATCATCATCACCGTCAGCTCGATCGTGCTCACCATCAGCCTCGGGCGGATGGGCGATCCTTCGCTGCGCGCGAGCGTGTTGACGCTGACCGGCTTCACCCTCGCGGCCCTGCTGCTGGCGATCCTCGCGGTGCTGCCGAAATACCGTCCGCTGCGCCTGAAGGCCGGACAGCCGTTGCCGCCGCAGTTCAACATCCTGTTCTTCGGCCACTTCGCCGAACTCGACCAGCAGCGCTTCCTCCAGGAGATCGCACACCGCATGAAGGTGGACGGTTCGATCTACCGCACCATGGCCGCCGACATCTATTCGCTCGGCAGCTATCTCGCGCACCACAAGTACCGCTACCTGCGGCTGAGCTACATCTGCTTCCTCACCGGCTTCGTCTCGTCGGTGATCATCGAGGCGGTGCAGTTGCTGCGCTGAGGCGCCTGCCGTCGATGTAGCCGAGCACGTCGGCGCGCACCGGCGAAGCGTCGCGCAACAGGTCGATCAGCAAACCCGCATGGCCGACGCCGTCGAACATGCGCAGTTCGACCGGCTCGTGCGCGGCCTGCAGTTTCGCCGCCAGCCGCGGAGCATTGCGCGGCATCACCAGCGTATCCGCCGACCCCTGCAGCAGCAGGAAGGGCGGCTCGTCGCCGTCCACGAAATTCACCGGCTGCGATTTCGGCCAGTCGGATTCGCGGCCGAAAACCTCCTTCAGGTCCGGATCGGTCAGCGGCAGGAAATCGTACGGACCGGCAAGCCCGATCACGCCCGCCAGGTCGCGTGGTTTCATGCCGACCGCATCCAGGTAACCGCCGTCGGTACCGAGCATCGCCGCGATGTGGGCGCCCGAGGAATGACCCATCAGGTAGATGCGTGCAGGGTCGCCACCGTATTCGGCCGCATGCTGCCGCGTCCACGCCACTGCGCGCGCGCCGTCCTCGATGAAGGCGGGGAAGCTCACCTGCGGCGCCTTGCGATAGTCCGGCACGACGACGAGCAGGCCCGCGCGCGCGAGCGACTGGCCGACGAAGCGGTAATCCTCGCGCGTGCTGTTGCGCCAGCTGCCGCCATAAAAGAAGACCACCACCGGAGCTTTGCCGACGGCTCCAACCGGGCGGTGCACATCCAGCGACAAGGCATGCGCGCGATCGAACCGAACGGTTGTGATCGCACGGGAGTCCACTCCGATATTGGCCACCACCAGGCCGATGCGCGCGCATCCTGCGAGCAGCAGGCAGACAGTGAACGCGATGGCGCTCCGGAGGCCGCGGATCGGCATGGAAGAGACGAACGTGGGCATGCCGGTATGATCCAGCGCAAGGCGTGATTGCGGCGTCACGATGGATGGGCACGGAGTCGTTCATGCAGGTTCGGAAGACGGACACGATCTCGACGTTGCTGGCGGACGCGACCTCGCGCATGGGCGCCGAAGCGCGATCCGAAGCCGATTTGCTGCTCGGCCACGTGATCGGGCGTCCGCGCTCGTGGCTGTTCGCGCACGCACACGACGTCGTGGGCGATGAAGTGCGGTCGCGTTTCGATGCGCTCGTGGCAAGACGGGAGCGCGGCGAACCGATCGCGCAGATTACCGGCCGCAAGGGTTTCTGGTCGTTCGATCTGCGCGTCACGCCCGACGTGCTCATTCCGCGGGCGGAGACGGAGTTGCTGGTCGAATGCGCACTCGCCGTGCTTTCGCCTGATGTGCCTTTGCGCGTGGCCGATCTCGGCACGGGCAGCGGCGCCATCGCGCTGGCGATCGCACGGGAACGGCCCCTGGTCGAAGTCGTCGCGGTGGATGCGAGCGATGCGGCGCTGGAGGTCGCAAGGTCCAATGCGCAGTCGCTCGGCCTGGCGTCGCGCGTGCGAAGCATCCACGGCGAGTGGTTCGCGCCGCTGCTCGGCCACCGCTTCGATGCGATCGTCAGCAATCCGCCCTATATCGCCGAGGACGATCCGCATCTGCGCCAGGGCGATCTTCGCCACGAGCCGCGCATGGCGCTTTCATCGGGCCGTGATGGGTTCGATGCGATCCGTGCCATCGCGCGCGATGCGCCGGCGCACCTGCACGATGGCGGCTGGTTGCTGCTCGAACACGGATGGGAGCAGGGCGCGGCCGTGCGCGAGTTGCTGGCTGCAG
>DATHOV010000095.1:0-5145 GCA_035484515.1 Lysobacteraceae bacterium | reverse complement strand
TGATCGAGTTGATCACGAGGTTGGTGATGACCTGCGACAGCGCGCCGGGAACGCTGCGCAGATGAAGCTGCGGATCGCACGACACCTCGATCGTGTGCCCGGTGCGCTTGAACTTCGGCCGCAACGACTTGAGGATGTCCTCGATGTATTCGGCAAGCGCGATATCGCGGACATCCTGCGACGACTGATCGACCGCGACCTGCTTGAAACTGCGAATCAATCCGCTTGCGCGCTGGGTGTTCGAGGCCAGCACGCGCAGCAGTTCGTCGCTCGAGGTGAAGAACGCCTGCACGTCGGCGGCGGCGAGTTGGCCTTCGGGCAATGCCTGCTGTAGCCGTTTCATTTCCTCGACGAGCAGGCTCACGGCTGTCGTGCAGATTCCCAGCGGCGTGTTGACCTCGTGCGCGATGCCGGCGACCAGCGCGCCCAGCGAGGCGAGCTTCTCCTGCCGGATCAGCTCGTCGTGCGCCACGCCGAGGTCCTCCAGCGTCTTCTGCAGCTCGTTGTTCTTCGCCTGCAACGCGGCGCTGCCGGCGGCCAGGCTGGCGTGCGCGGTACGCAGCGCGTCGTCGCTCTGCTTGCGCGAGATCGCCGCGCCGATGTGGTCGGCGACGAAGGTCAGCAGCTTCAGGTCGCGGTCGTCGTAACCGACGTTGGGATCGTAGGTCTGCAGGATGATCGCGCCGAGCATGTTCTCCTGGTAGATCAGTGGCGCGCCGATCCAGACGTTGAAGTCGATGCTGCCGATCGTGTTATGCAACTCTCCCGCCTTGCGCAACGCCTGGAAGCGCTGCTGGTCGATGCGCTGCGCAACGCGCGACTTCATCACGAATCCGGTCAGGCCGTCGCCCGCGGGACGCCGGTAGGTCGTCGGCGGCATCTGATCCTTTTCGTCGGCGTAGTACGGAAACCGGACCAGCTCGGTCGCCTCGTCGTACAGCACGACCGCGAAGTTCTTCGCGTACAGCAGCTCCCCCATGATCCTGTGCAGCTCGACATAGAAGGTGTCCAGGTCGATGTCCCTGACCGACAGTGCCGAGATCTCGTAGAGGATGCGCTGCATCGTTTCCGCGTGGCGGCGCTCGGCGACTTCGCGTTCGAGGCTGCTGGTGCGGTCGGCGATCGCGTTTTCGAGCCTGGCCGCGAACTGCACCTGCTCCACCGCGTCGGCGACGTGCTCGGTCATCAGCCCGAACAGCGCGATGTCCTCGTCGGTATAGCGGAAACCGGGCACGTAGCTCTGCACCACGATCGCGCCGAAGGTGACGCCGTCGTTGCCGATCAGCGGCATGCCGACCCAGTGCTCGGCCGGCGCGCCCGCGCCCCAGCTCCGCCCCTGGGTGTTGCGGGCGAGGATCTCCTCCCTGCTGATGGTCAATGGCTTGCCGGAACGGATCACCATCGAGGTCGGCGACACATGGCTCGGCTGCAGCGGGAACAGGATGTCCGGATCGGGCACCTCGTCCTTCTCGTCCACCCGGTAGACGAAGTGGATGCCGTTCGCAGCCGCGTCGTAAAGCGCGATGTAGAAGCTGCGCGCCGACATGATCCGCGCGATCGCCGCATGCACCGCGCGGTAGAAGACGCGCAAGTCGGTGCAGTGCGCCGAGCGCTTGCTGATGTCCAGCACCACGGCCTGCACCGCTTCCAGGCGTGCCAGCCGTTGCGCCATCTGCGAGTCGGACAACGCGTTGTTCACGACGCCCCCTGACCGTACGCCTGTGCAAGCCCGGACCGATGTCGATCCGGGCCGATGCCCGACGAAGGGCCATACTGCCCCTCGATCCGCCGGGTCCGGCACTCGTCCGTACCCGGTTTCGATTCTATGCGATCGAATCGGTCCGCCCATGCCAGGGGCGACACGGAATGCCCGTGCCGCTCCGGCACGACTAGAATGCCAGCGTTCGCCGTGCGACGGCGACCATCCATCGGGGAATGCAGATGACTTCGAACGCACCCAGAACCATCGCCCTGGTCGGCGCACCCACCGATGTCGGCGCCGGCGCGCGTGGAGCGTCGATGGGACCGGAGGCGTTGCGCGTGGCCGGCCTTGTCGAAGCCCTGCGCGATCGCGGATTGCGCGTGCTCGACCGCGGCAACCTGGTCGGGCCTTCGAATCCGTGGCTGCCGCCGGTGGCCGGCTACCGCCACCTCGAGGAGGTGGTCGCCTGGAACCGGATGGTGATGGATGCGATGTACGACGAACTCGAAGGCGGGTTCCTGCCGATCCTCCTCGGCGGCGATCATTGCCTCGGGACCGGCTCGATCACCGCAGTCGCACGCTGGTGCCGCGAGCGCGACAAGACGCTGCGCGTGCTGTGGCTGGATGCGCACGCCGACTTCAACACCTCGGACGTCACACCGTCGGGCAACATCCACGGCATGCCGGTCGCCTGCCTGTGCGGGATCGGTCCGCAGGCAATGACCCACCTCGGCGGCAGCGCGCCGGTGATCACGCCCGACGTCCTGCGCCAGATCGGCATCCGCTCGGTGGACCAGGGCGAGAAGCGCCTCGTGCAGCAGTACAACATCGACATCTACGACATGCGCTACATCGACGAGATCGGCATGCGGCGCGCGATGGAGGAGGCGCTGGAAGGCGTCGACGCGAACACCCATGTGCACGTGAGCTTCGATGTCGACTTCCTCGACCCCGCGATCGCCCCGGGCGTCGGCACCACCGTGCCCGGCGGGCCGAACTACCGCGAGGCGCAGCTGGTGATGGAGATGATCGCCGACACCGGCCGCCTGGGCTCGCTGGACATCATGGAACTCAACCCCGCATTCGACGACCACAACCGCACCGCGATCCTCGCGGTGGACCTGGTCGAGAGCCTGTTCGGCAAGTCCACCCTGATGCGTGCGTGACTTCGCCGACTGGAGCCCCTCCCCTTGCGGGGGAGGAGGCAATGCTCACCACCGCGACGGCGGATCGGGCACATAGCCGATCGGGAACGCCTGCTGCACGTCCTCGCGCGGCCGGCGCGGCGCGTACCAGCGCGGCATGATCCCGCGCGCGACGAGCTGCTGCGGGGTGTCGTACCAGATCTGGGTGACCTGCTGCGGCCAGGAGCTCGCGCGCTCGAAGGTGGTCTGCTCGATCGGCGAATACTCGCGCTCGCCATGGCCGGTGCCGATCTGCTGGGCGATGCTGTCACGTGGCGCTTCGCTCAGGCTGCCGATCGACTTGGCCGCCGCATAGCCGGATCCCGCGGCCTGCGCCACCGTCGAAGCCGGAGGCGCGGCTGCCGGCTGGGCGGCGCGATCGGCCTCGCGACGGTCGTACGGGCCATTCTCGTCCTTGCGCCCGGCGGCGACCGGCGGCGCGTAGATCGGCGGCGGCGGCACGTACACCGGCTCGACGCGGCGCTCGCGGAACACCGCCATGCCGATCACGCCGACATTGTCGGGACGGCCGGTGCGCGCCGCATAGCTGTCCTCGAGCGCAGTGAACACGAACTGGGCGATGTCGTCGTCGCTCTTGCGCCAGCCGGCGATGTCGGCGTTTTCCCACGGCCCGAGCACGTAGCCGTTCTGGTCGGCGCCGGCGGTCTGGCCGGTGACGGCGTTCACGCCATCGACGCTGAGCACGACCATCACCCGCTCGCCGGTGTGGTTGCACAGATGCAGCTCGTAACGATGGCCGGGCTCACCGGGCACATAGCTGCGGCCGTGGTACGCGTAGGTCTGCAGAGTCGCACCGGTGTCGCGATCGACGACCGACAGGTCCACCAGCGGTCGCGCCGCGCACGCAGTGGCGGACAGGGCGCACAGGGAAGCGAGCATCAGTTTCATCAGCGTTTTCATGGGACACCTCGGGTTGGGTAGTCCATGTAACGCGTGGTTCGTGCAAACGGGGTTAGCAGAATGCCGCTTCTGCCGTCATTCCGGCGCAACCCTTCGGATTGGCCGGAATGGGAGCAAAGGCATTTGCTCAGCTGATCCACCCTCTGTGTGTTGCGGGCCCCTCGACGGGGCGATTCATCGCTCAGCGATGCTCGCCTGACTCGGGCGCGGTCTTGTCTTGCCCGGCTGCACACTCGACGGAAACGGCGCGACCCGCACTGTCGGAGGAGACGCATTTCTTGTCGGATTTCGACTTTCCGGCGGCGGCGGGAGCGGTGCCGATGGCCGTGCCGACCGGTTGCGACTTGTTCGTGCCGTGGTCGACGGGAACGGGTTCGGAAGGGTATCGGGATTTCTTGTCTCTGGCGGCGGCGTTGGTTCCTGGGACCTGTTCCGTGCCGTTGCCAACCGACGTGCCGGGAACGATTTCCGGACGGCCAGGAACGACTTTTCTGGCTGGGTTGGGGTATCTCCCGTGCAGTTGGCCGCCATCCGGATCTCTCGTATCTCCGATTGTGGTAATGACCACGCTACCTATCGGAACGCAACTGGTTCCGTTGAACCCGGTCCCCCCATGGCAGTCGGGAGCTCCGGGGCCCACCGACGTTCCGTTGCCGATATGGGTGCACTTGTTGTCCCGGCAGTCGGGCAGTTGGATGCCGGCGTTGAGCGTGTTGAATTTATGCGCCATCGCAGTCGCGCTGCTGTTGCAGTTGACCATGTTGGGATCGCCGATCATTACGCAGGCCATGTTTGCCTGTGTGTTGGCTATCGTCAGGGTCCAGAACGGAGGCGTGAGGTAGTTGCCGCTCGTGTCGCAGTACAGGGTGTTCGAGGTCGGGTTCTCGAGTGTCTGTTTCAGGATGTTGTGCAGGACGCCTTGTGGAAGGGACGTCATCTCCACCTGGCTGTAGTTCTGCTGCTCGGTGGTTCCGTCCACGATTTCATACCATGCCCCTGGCACGGGGTTGCCGCATGACGACGGGAGAAAGCCGCCAGCGACAGCTTGAACGACCGAGATCGTATAGCCGTCGGTCAGGCACTGTTTCGAGCAGATCAGCCTGTTGTTGACGGCGTTGCCTTGGGTGCAGCCGTTGGTGCCCGGCGGGCACGCATTCGCGACGGCCGAGGAGATCGCCACTGTCAATACGGCAACGCTGATTACCGCCCAATTCCGATGCAGGATTCCGGTTCGCATGTCGTGCCCCCTGTGTTGTCTTCGCGCAGGAATGACGCGCATTTCCGTTCGATCAAGGAAATCGCGGATGAATCGTCGATGGATTCCTGCTCCCCAGCAGG
>DATHOV010000094.1:0-2829 GCA_035484515.1 Lysobacteraceae bacterium | reverse complement strand
TCCCATGTCGCCAAAACTACACCGGTTTCCGGTGGTTTTGAAGCACAGGTGCAGCGTATTCGGTGCGCTCCCCTCCCCACGCAACCGGGGCTTGCCCCGGTTGCGCACCATACTGCGCAAGTCGGGTAAGCCCGACTTGCGATGGGGAGGGGTTGGGGGTGGGGGTCGTGAGATTTTGCGCTCGAAGTTGCAGAACGCACCACCCCCCTCCCCAGCCCTCCCCCACAACGGGGGAGGGAGCAGACTGAGTCTGCCGCGCGTCCTGAGTACAGGTCACGGGCATCCTGCGCACTAATGCCCCGCCGCGTGCGCCAGCCCCTCCGGCGCGGAGCCCCACACATAAATGCAGGCGAACAGGAACAGCCACACCACGTCGACGAAATGCCAGTACCAGGCGGCGAATTCGAAGCCGAGATGCTGCTTCGGGGTGAAATGCCCGGCATAGGCGCGCGCCAGGCACACGATCAGGAACACGGTCCCGATCAGCACGTGGAAGCCGTGGAAGCCGGTCGCCATGAAGAAGGTGGCGCCATAGACGCTGCCGGAGAAACCGAAGGCGGCGTGGGCATATTCCCAGGCCTGCACGCAGGTGAAGCTCGCCCCGAGCAGCACGGTCAGGATCAACCCGTATTTCAGGCCCTGCCGGTCGTTCTCGAGCAGCGCGTGATGCGCCCAGGTGACCGTCGTGCCCGAGGTGAGCAGGATCAGCGTGTTCAAGAGCGGCAGGTGCCAGGGATCGAAGGCCTCGATGCCCTTGGGCGGCCAGGTGCCCGGCACCGCGCAGGCGCCCATCTGGGTGCCGGCGCCGCAGCCGAACACGGCGTCACGCGTCGCCTGCACCGCATCGGAGGGGAACAGCGAGGAATTGAAGAAGGCCCAGAACCAGGCGACGAAGAACATCACCTCGGAGGCGATGAACAGGATCATGCCGTAGCGGTGGCTGATCTGCACCACGCGGGTGTGGTCGCCCTTGTACTGCGCCTCGCGGATCACGTCGCCCCACCAGCTCGCCATGGTGTAGAGCACGCCGATCACGCCGACCCCGAAAACGATCGGCGCGGCACCGAACATGTGATGCATCCAGCCGATCGCACCGACCGCCATGATGAAGGCCGAGATGGACCCCACGATCGGCCACGGGCTCGGATCGACGAGGTGGTAGTCGTGGTGCTTTGCTTGGGCCGTAGCCATTATCGTCTCTCCGTTAGCGGTGCCGCCCCATCCGGCACATATTCATCAACAAAAGCAAACCCTGCGCGACAGTGCCGCGACAGGCAGGTCAAAGGTTGCCCTTTGGCTTGTCCGGCTCGCTCGCGGCCAGCGGTTTGGCCGCGGGCTCGCGCACCGGATAGAAGGTGTAGGACAGCGTGATGCTGTTCAGGCCGTCGTTCTCATGATCGTTTACGATCGAGGGATCGACATAGAAGACCACCGGCATCTCGCGCTTCTCGCCCGGCGCCATGGTCTGCTCGGTGAAGCAGAAGCAGTTGATCTTCTGGAAATAGGCGCCGACCGTCAGCGGTGCGACATTATAGGCCGCCTCGCCCGTGGTGGCCCGCGCCGACTGATTGGTGACGGTGTAGTTGACGGTGACGACCTCGCCGATCCTGACCTCGATCTCGGTCGCTTCCGGCTCGAACTTCCAGGGCAGCCCGCCGGCGACGTTGGAGTCGAAACGTACCGCGATCTTGCGCGCGAGCGGCGCGCCCAAGGGGCCGGCCGTTGCGACCTGCGTGGTGCCGTTGAAGCCGGTGGTGCGGCAGAACCAGTTGTAGAACGGCACGGCCGCATAGGCGGCGCCGACCATCAGCACCACCACGAACCCGCAAATCGAGGCGACCAGCGCGTCACGGCTCAGCCGTGGGCGCTCAGTGCTCCCGGCTTTCGTGGTCGGCTTCTGCTCCATGTCCCCTCACAACGGCCGGTTCAGAACGGCCGGCCCCTTGACCAGCGTGACTGCGAAGAACAGCACCACGAGCACGCCGAGCGCGAGCGCGATCGCAATCGAGCGCTGCCGGCGGCTCCGCTTCTGCGCCTCGGTGAGGACGATTCCATCGGGCTCCTGCTCGGCCATCTCTTCCGCATGCGCCCCCATCAAGCGAACCACGAACCGATCACGGGTGCGGCGGCGCGCACGACAACCTCGGCGAGCAGCGTCGCGAACAGCGCGAACAGATAGAGGATCGAGAACGCAAACAGTTTTCGCGTAGCGCGGAGCGAGGCGGCCCGCTCGCGGCGGCGAAACACATTGGTCGCAAGGACCAGCATGCCGGCGCCGAGCAGCAGCGAGATGACGCCATAGACCGCGTCGAAATAGCCCAGCGCCCAGGGCGAAACCGCGATCGCGACCAGCACGATGGTGTAGAGCAGGATCTGCAGCCGCGTCGCATCGGGACCAGCGACCACGGGCAGCATCGGCACGCCGGCGCGCGCATAATCATCGGAGCGGAACAGCGCCAGCGCCCAGAAATGCGGCGGCGTCCAGAAGAAGATGATCAGGAACAACAAAAGCGGCTCGACCGCGAGCGAGCCGGTTGCCGCGACCCAGGCCACCACCGGCGGCAGCGCGCCGGCGGCGCCGCCGATCACGATGTTCTGGGCCGTCCAGCGCTTCAGCCACATCGTGTAGATGACGACATAGAAGAAGATGGTGAAGGCGAGCAGCGCGCCGGCGTACCAGTTCACCAGGATGCCCAGGGTCAGCACCGAGAAGAACGCCAGCGTCGTGCCGAACGCCATCGCTTCCGGCTTGGTGATGCGGCCGCGCGGGATCGGCCTGTTGGCGGTGCGCGACATCAGAGCGTCGATGTCGCCCTCGAGCGCCATGTT
>DATHOV010000093.1:0-3425 GCA_035484515.1 Lysobacteraceae bacterium | reverse complement strand
GCCCACATCCGCAGCGTCGGCGCGGATGCGCTCAAGGCCAGGCTCGATGTGTTGCAGGCGAAATACGGCGCACGCTTCGCGCCGCGGGAAGGATGGGATTCTCCGGCCCTGCGTTGAAACCGGGCGCGAAGTAAATGTCCTCCGAGAAAAGCATGATCCGCCCAAGGCGGCCGGCTTGCCCTTCTCCCACCGGGAGACTGCAGGCGCAGGATGCGCCTGCGAACAGCGGAGCTGGGCCGAAGGCCGAGCGCCATGGATGGCGCGAGTCAGGTGGCGCGGAGCGCCGGATGAGGGTTCGGTACATGCGAACACTTCCATCCCGCGAGTCTCGAACTGCTCGCCTGTGCCGAACCCTCTCCCCAACCCCGTTGCCAGGCTCGTTCCTCGCCAAGCAACCCCCGGCCCACGCCTTTCGGCGTGGGCGCTCAACGGCGCGCGAGCCAGTGGCTCGCAAGCAGCGCCGTTTCGCCCCGAAGGGAGAGGGGCTTCAACGGCGACCGGTGCATAGGTCGAACAATTGGCAGTCACCGCCAGAGCCGGGGTTTCCCTTCAAAGAACGACCTGCGGCAAACCCGTGCCGTCTACACCAGCTTGATCTCCCGCAACCGCTCCATCAGATAGTCGTGGGCGGTGATCGGCACCGGATAGCGATCCGGATGATCCGCGTCCACGCACTGCGGCAACGTCCGGATCAGGAACTCCGGATTCGGATGCAGGAAATACGGCACCGAGTAGCGCGGCTTGCGCGCGGCCTCGCCGGGCGGGTTCACGACGCGATGGGTGGTGGATGGGTACAGGTGGTTGCTCAGGCGCTGCAGCATGTCGCCGATGTTCACCACGATGGTGTCGCCCTCGGACGTGAACGGCACCCAGTCCCCGCGGCGCGATTTCACTTCGAGGCCTGCCGCGCTCGCGCCGACCAGCAGGGTGATCAGGTTGATGTCCTCGTGCGCACCGGCACGCACGTTGGGGATTTCCGGCGACACGATCGGCGGGTAGTGGATCGAACGCAGGATCGAGTTGCCGTGGTCGACCTTGTCGGCGAACCAGTCGGCCGGCAGGCCGATGTGCAGCGCCAGCGCCGACAGCACGCGAACGCCAAGCGCATCGAGCGCCTCGTACAACGCCAGGCTGTGCTCGCGGAAGCCGGAAATCCCGGCAGGCCAGAGGTTCGAGAACAGCTTGTCGGAAGGCTTCGGGTTGCCCGTCAGCTGCGCCGGCAGCTCGCGACCGACATGCCAGAACTCCTTGAGGTCTGGATACTGCGCATCTTTCGCGGTCTCGATACCGAACGGCGTATAGCCGCGCGCGCCACCGCCGCCAGCAACGTGATAGCGCATCTTGACGTCGAGCGGCAGCGCGAAGAAGCGCGCGAACGCGTCGTACGCATCGTCGATCAGCGATTGCGCAATGCCATGGCCGCGGATGCCCGCGAAGCCCCATTCGCGATAGGCGGCGCCGAGGTCGGATACGAAAGCGTCGCGATCGTTGTCGTAGCGGCGGATGTCCAGGGTCGGGATCGTGTTGTCGTTCATCGCATCGCCGATCGTCACTTTCTGCCGGATTTGCTGGCCGCCGCGTGCACCGCTGCGGACAGCCGGTCGAGCACCGATTGCACCAGCGATTCGTCGTCGGCTTCGACTGTCACGCGCACCACCGGCTCGGTACCGGACGCGCGGATGAAAGCGCGCCCGCGACCTTCGACTTGCCGCTGCGCTGCGGCCAGCTCGGCCTTCACCGACGGATCGCTGGCCGGCTTGGCTCCCCGCTCGAAGCGCACGTTGACGGTGCGCTGCGGCACCCGGTGCAATCCATCGAGCGCCCGCGCCAGCGTACGCTGCGTGCGCTGCAAAACCTCCAGCACCTGCAGAGCGCTGACGATGCCGTCGCCCGTGCTCGCCCGGTCCAGGCACAGCAGATGTCCCGAGGCCTCACCGCCGAGCACGCCACCGCCATCGATCAGCGCGCGATGCACGTGACGATCGCCGACCTTGCTGCGCACAAAGACGATGCCGCGTTCGGCGAACGCGCGCTCCAGTCCATAGTTGGTCATCAGGGTGCCCACCACCGGGCCTCGCAGACGGCCACTGGCCTGCCAGTCGAGCGCGAGCATGTAGAGCAGCGCATCGCCATCAACGGCATTTCCATCGGCATCGACCATCAGCATGCGGTCGCCGTCGCCGTCGAAGGCGATGCCGAGCGCGCAGGCGCTCTTGCGCACGTGCGCGGCGAGCTTGTCCAGGTGCGTCGAGCCGACCTTTTCGTTGATGTTCAGGCCGTTCGGCGAGACGCCGATCGCCTCGACCTCGGCGCCGAGTTCGTCGAACAGTTTCGGCGCGATCTGGTAGGTCGCGCCATGCGCGCAATCGACCGCGATCCGCAGTCCCTTGAGATGGAAACTGGCCGGCACGGTCGCCTTGCAGAACTCGGCGTAGCGCGTGCCGGCGCCCTCGATGCGTGCCGCACGGCCGAGCCGCTCGGATTCGACGGTGCTGAACGGCGCGTCGATCATCGCCTCGATCGCCAGCTCCGTCGCGTCGTCGAGCTTTTCGCCGCGCGCGTTGAAGAACTTGATGCCGTTGTCGTGGTGCGGGTTGTGCGAGGCGCTGATCACGATGCCGGCATCGGCGCGCAGCGAGCGCGTGAGAAAGGCGATACCCGGCGTCGGCATCGGGCCGGACAGGTGCACGTCGGCGCCGGCTGCGACCAGGCCGGCCTCCAGCGCGGACTCGAACATGTAACCGGAGATACGCGTGTCCTTGCCGATCACCACCGAGGGATGCTGGCCGTCGCGCGCCAGCACGCGACCGAGCGCCCAGCCCAGCTTGAGCACGAAATCGGCCGAGATCGGGCCCTCGCCCACGCGGCCGCGGATGCCATCGGTGCCGAAATACCGGCGCGTGCTCATGCGGTCCTCTGGTTTCCTGCGCGACGATGCCACGCTATCAGGAATCAGGGCGCGGGTGCGACGGTCGCAGTCTCGGCCGGCGCCGGCTTGCGCAGCATCAGCGCCAGCAGCGCGGCGATCTTGTCGCGCATCTCGCGGCGGTCGACGATCAGGTCGAGCGCGCCGTGTTCGACCAGGAACTCCGAACGCTGGAAGCCCTCGGGCAGGGTTTCGCGCACGGTCTGCTCGATCACCCGCGGACCGGCGAAACCGATCAGCGCCTGCGGCTCGGCGATGTTCAGGTCGCCGAGCATCGCCAGGCTCGCCGAAACGCCGCCGGTGGTCGGGTGCGTGAGCACCACGATGTAGGGGATGCACGCCGAGCGCAGACGCGCGAGCGCGGCCGAGGTCTTGGCCATCTGCATCAGCGAAAACAGACCTTCCTGCATGCGCGCGCCGCCGCTGGCCGTAAAGCACACGAACGGCACCTTGTCGGCCAGTGCCAGCTCGGCCCCGCGCGCGAACTTCTCGCCGACCA
>DATHOV010000092.1:0-5676 GCA_035484515.1 Lysobacteraceae bacterium | reverse complement strand
GAGCTCCACGCCGATGCCGAACGTCGACAGCTGATCGTGACGAAGCGCCGTGATGCGATCGTCGGCTTCGCCGCGCAGCACCGCCGTCAGGTGCGCGACGCCGAAGCGCTGGCCCGAGCGATAGGCCGCCGACAGCGCCTTCTGCGCGATAATGCTCGCGTCCCAGCGCTCGGGCGGATCGAGGCAGTTGTCGCAGTTGCCGCAGTCGCGGTCGTAGTGTTCGCCGAAACCCGCGAGCAGCAGGCGCCGCCGGCACACGGTCGATTCGCAATAACCGAGCAACGCATCAAGCTTGCGGCGCTCCAAACGCTTGCGCTCCTCACCGGAATCGGATTGCTCGATCATCTGCTTGAGCATCACCAGGTCGCCGAGTCCGTAGCAAAGCCATGCATCCGCAGCCTCGCCATCGCGGCCGGCGCGGCCGGTTTCCTGGTAATAGCCTTCCAGCGATTTTGGCAGGTCCATGTGCGCGACGAAACGCACGTCGGGCTTGTCGATGCCCATGCCGAACGCGATCGTCGCGACGATCACCACGCCGTCCTCGCGCAGGAAACGGCGCTGGTTCGTCGCGCGCGTCGCCGCGTTCAGCCCGGCATGGTAGGGAAGGGCGGTGACGCCGTGGCCGTCGAGGAAGATCGCGGTTTCCTCGACCTTCTTGCGCGACAGGCAATACACGATGCCGGCCTCGTCGCGATGCGCCTTGAGGAAATCGAGCAGCTGCTTGCGCGAATTGTCCTTCTGCACGACGCGGTAGCGGATGTTCGGGCGGTCGAACGAGCTCACGAACTCGCGTGCCTCGTGCAACTGCAGGCGCTCGACGATCTCGCGCCGCGTCGGGGCATCGGCGGTCGCGGTCAGCGCGATCCGCGGCACGTTCGGCCAGCGCTCGTGGAGGATGTTGAGCTCGCGGTATTCGGGGCGGAAATCGTGGCCCCATTGCGAGACGCAGTGCGCCTCGTCGATCGCGAACAGGGCGATGCGCGAGCGTTCGAGCAGCGACAGGAAGCGCTGGGTGAGCAGCCGCTCGGGTGCGACGTAGAGCAGGTCGAGCTCGCCGGCGAGCAGTTGCTGTTCGACCCGTCCGGCGGCTTCGCCCGTCAGCGACGAATTGAGGAAGGCCACGCGCACGCCGAGCTGTTCGAGCGCCTCGACCTGGTCCTGCATCAGTGCGATCAGCGGCGACACGACGATGCCCGTGCCTTCGCGCAGCAGCGCGGGGATCTGGTAACACAGCGACTTGCCGCCGCCGGTCGGCATCAGCACCAGCGCATCGCCGCCAGCGGCCACGTGGCCGACGATGGCTTCCTGCTCGCCGCGGAAAACGGGATAGCCGAAGACGCGCTGGAGCAGTTCGCGGGCGGAGAGCATGGACGGCAAGGGTAGCAAAACCGGCCGTACTGTCATGGCCGGTGCAATCACTGCCGAAGATATCGGCTCGGGGCGGACAGCAGGAGCGACGCTGCAGGCGTCGGATTGCGGCTCGTCGAGCAGGAGCGCCGTCTGCGGCTCGGACCGTGGCCCGGAGTCCGGCGCGGGTTGCAGAGGTCGGGGCATGGTCGTCGGGGTTCGTCGGAACGCCAGTGCAGCTTCAGCCAGACGCAGCGTGCGGTACATCGGCGGATCGCCCCATCGTTTGTAGGAAAAGGATGACCCGGTCGCATCCGCGCTTGCCGCGCCCCGTCTGCCGCGGCGGATTCGCGTTTCATGCGTCAGGGCTGGGTTCGTCAATGGCGCCGATCCCTCGATCGCGTTGCCGCGCGATCCGATGTGGGAAAATGGCGACGATGGGAAAGCAATCGGCGGATCGACGCATGGCAGGGCCGCCGGTTGGACCGGAGCGGAGCAGGGAGGACAACGACGGGCGCCGCGATCCTTATGCGCGTGCGCTCACGCGCGACCGTTCGCGCCTGGCTCGCCTGCGCGCCGCATGGCAGAAGGCGCCCACGGATCGGGCGCTGCGCGATGCCTTTGAGACTGCGCTGACAGCTTCGCGTGCCGCCTGCGAGGCGCGTGCGGCGTCGGCGCCGACCCCGACCTTCGACGACAGCCTGCCGATCGCGCGCGAGGCCGAGCGCATCGTCGAACTGATCCGCAAGCACCAGGTGGTGGTGATCGCCGGCGAGACCGGCTCGGGCAAGACCACCCAGTTGCCGAAGCTCTGCCTCGCAGCCGGACGCGGCGCGGCGGGCATGATCGGCTGCACACAGCCACGCCGGATCGCCGCGCGCAGTGTCGCGCGTCGCGTCGCGCAGGAGTTGAAGGTGCCGGTCGGCGGCGCGGTCGGATTCCAGGTGCGATTCAACGATCAGGTCGGCGAAGCGACGCGCATCAAGTTCATGACCGACGGCATCCTGCTCGCGGAGATGCAATCCGACCGCTGGCTCAGCGCCTACGACACCCTGATCATCGACGAGGCGCACGAGCGCAGCCTCAACATCGATTTCCTGCTCGGCTATCTCAAGACGCTGGTCGGCAAGCGGCCGGACCTGAAGGTCATCGTGACCTCGGCGACGATCGATACGTCGCGCTTCGCGCAGCACTTCGGCGATGCGCCGGTGCTGGATGTCGAGGGCCGCAGCTATCCGGTGGAAGTGCGCTATCTTGAAATGGGGTCAGGTTCATTCTCGTCATCGGCCGCAGGTTCGTCTTCTGCTGGCAGCGAAAATGAACCTGACCCCATTTCGGCCGGCGATGCGGTGATCGCGGCGCTGGAGGAGATCACCCGCGAAGACGCGCAGGGCGATGTGCTGGTCTTCCTGCCGGGCGAACGCGAGATCCGCGACCTGCACCACGCCCTCGGCAAGCGACATTTCCGCCACACCGAAGTCCTGCCGCTGTATGCGCGACTGTCGCCGAAGGACCAGGATCGCGTGTTCAATCCCGGACCCGGCCGGCGCATCGTGCTCGCAACAAACGTGGCGGAAACCTCGCTGACCGTACCGCGCATCCGCTACGTTATCGATCCCGGGATGGCACGCGTCAAACGCTACAGCGCGCGGATGAAGCTCGACCGCCTGCACATCGAGGCGATCTCGCAGGCCAGCGCGGACCAGCGCAAGGGTCGTTGCGGACGCGTCGCCGCCGGCGTGTGCTATCGCCTGTATTCCGAACCCGACTACCTCTCGCGACCGCGCTACACCGATCCGGAGATCCTGCGCGCCTCGCTCGCGGGCGTGATCCTGCGCATGCTCGCACTGGGCCTGGGCAGGGTCGAAGACTTCAGCTTCATCGATGCGCCCGATGCGCGCGCGATCGCGGACGGCTGGCAGCAGCTCTGGGAACTCGGTGCGGTTTCGGCGCCCGACCAACATGGCCAGCGCACGCTGACTGCAGTCGGACGCATGCTTGCGCGCCTGCCGGTCGACGTGAAGCTCGCGCGCATGCTGGTCGCCGCGCAGAGCCATGGCTGCCTGCGCGAGATGTTCGTGATCGCCTCGTTCCTCTCGATCCAGGACCCGCGCGAGCGCCCCGCCGACGCGCGCGGTGCGGCCGACAGCGCGCATGCGACGTTCGCCGATCCGAAATCCGAATTCGTCGGTATCGTGAAGCTCTGGGAGGCCTACGCGCTGGCGCACGCGGACCTCACCCAGTCGAAGCTGCGTGACTGGTGCGAGAAGCACTTCCTCGGCTTCCTGCGGATGCGCGAATGGCGCGAGCTGCACCGCCAGTTGCTGGTGCTCGGCGAGGAACTCGGCTTCAAGGCGAACGATGCGCCCGCCGACTACGCCGACCTCCATCGCGCCCTGCTCACCGGCCTGCCGATGCAGATCGGGAACAAGGACGACAAGCAGGTCTACCAGGCTCCGCGCCAGCGCCGCTTCAAGCTGTTCCCCGGCTCGACGCTCGTGAAGCAGCCACCACCGTGGGTGCTGTCCGCGAACCTGCTCGATACCGCCCAGGTCTGGGGCATGACGAACGCGCGCATCGAGCCGGATTGGGCGATCCAGGAACTGCCGCACCTGCTCGCACGCAAGCATTACGACGCGCACTGGTCGCGCAAGCAGGGCAGGGTGATCGCGTCCGAGCAGATCAGCCTGTTCGGTCTCGTGCTCGCGCCCAAGCGCCCCGTGCACTACGGCAGCATCGCGCCGGCCGAGTCGCGCGAGCTGTTCGTCCGGCAGGGGCTGGTGACCGGCGAGATCGACACGCGCTGCACTTTCGTCGCACGCAATCTGGCGACGCTCGAGAAGGCGCGCGAGGAGGAAGCCAAGCTGCGCCGCGCGGGCCTGGTCGCCGACGAGGACTGGCAGGCGCGCTGGTACCTCGATCGTCTTCCTGCCGATGTCTGCACCGCGCAGGGGCTTGATGCGTGGTTCAAGCAGCGAACGCCCGAGCAGCGGCACGCGCTCGAGTGGCCGCTGGCCGAACTGCTGCCGGGCGAGGGCAGCGAGGCCGAGCGATTCCCGAAGTACCTTGCGCTGGGCGACGCGCGGCTCGCGCTGGCCTATCGCTTCGAGCCGGGCGCGCCCGACGACGGGGTGACGCTCGCGGTGCCGATCCATCTGCTGCATGCGCTCGATGCGGCGCGGTTGTCATGGCTCGTGCCTGGGCTGCACGAGGAGAAGGCGACCGCACTGATCCGCGGCCTGCCGAAGGCGCTGCGTCGCAACTTCGTGCCCGCACCGGATTTCGCGCGTGCGTTCGCCGAGGCTTGGCCGACCGCGAGCGCTGATTCCATCGCGGGCGAGCTCGCGCGCTTTCTCATGCGCGCGACCGGCGCGGGCGTTTCGGCAACCGACTTCGACGAAGCGGCCGTCGAACCGCACCTGCGCATGAACCTGCGCCTGCAGGACGGCGATCGCCTGCTCGCCGAGTCGCGCGACCTCGAAGCCATGCGCGCCGAATTCGGCGATCGGGCGCAGCAGGCGTTCGCCGCGCGCGCCGGGCGCGAACTTGCGGTCGAAGGCCTGCGCGAATTCCCGGCGAGGGCCATTCCCGAGAGCGTTCCGGGCGAGGCCGGCGTGCCTGCGTTCCCGGCGCTCGTCGATCGCGGACAGGACGCGGCGCTGCGCGTGTTCGCCGACTCCGCGCAGGCGCGCGACGAGCACGTCCGCGGCGTGCGCCGCCTGCTGCGCATGGCGCTGGCCGAACGCATCAAGTCCGCGCGCAAGCAGTTGCCGATCGCCCCGCAGACCGGATTGCTGTACGCCGCGATCGAACAGTTCGCGAACTTGCCGGGCACGAAATCGCCGGCGGCCGAACGCCTGCGCACCGATCTCGTCGAGGCGGCCTTGAATGCGTTGCTTGCCGGCGGGCTCGAAGCGATCCGCGATCGCACGACGTTCGATGCGCGTGCGCACGCGGCCGGCATCCAGTTGTTCGGGGAGGCGATGCAGCGGATGAAACTCGCCGAGTCGATCCTGGCCGCGGTCGCCGAGCTGAAACCGAAGCTCGATGCGCCGCTGCTGGGTTGGGCGAAAGGCAACCTCGACGACCTGCGCGCGCAACTCGCGCTGCTGCTGCCGCCCGGCTTCCTGCACGATACGCCCGCCGACTCGCTGGAGCAGTTCCCGCGCTACCTCAAGGCGATGCGGCTGCGCGCCGAACGCGCGCTCAACGATCCTCCGCGCGACCAGGCGCGGATGCTCGAACTGAAGCCGTTCGTGGACGCGTATGCGCGCGCATGCGCCGACGGCATCGCCAGCCGCCCTGGTTGGCAGGGCCTGCGCTGGGACA